>JAGVSZ010000170.1 GCA_019137045.1 Betaproteobacteria bacterium | reverse complement strand
CGGGTGATGCGGCGCTTCCCGGGCGGGATGCGCTCAC
Source organism: Betaproteobacteria bacterium (assembly GCA_019137045.1). Taxonomy (GTDB): domain Bacteria; phylum Pseudomonadota; class Gammaproteobacteria; order Burkholderiales; family SG8-39; genus JAGVSZ01. Next base: position 4,134 of record JAGVSZ010000170.1, on the reverse strand, counting down.
GCCGGCTGCAGCGCGGCCGGACGCCCGAGCAGGCGGAACACCCGGGAGGCCGTGGATGCGTCCTCGCCGGCGCGCCGGCACACGTCGTCCGCGCTCGGGAGCGCGATGCCGAGCCGGTTCACCGCGTACACCGCCTGGGTCCGGTTCATGACGCCGAGGGCGCGGTAGATCGCCGCCGTATGCGTCTTCACCGTCCCCTCGGCGAGGTTCAGGGTGCGGCAGATGAGCTTGTTCGGCTTGCCCTGCACGAGGAGGGCGAGCACGTCGGTCTGGCGTGGGGTCAGTCCGAGCGACCTGAGCGAGGTCGCACCGGGCGGCAGGCTCGCGGCGAGCGCGGACGCGCCGCGCGGTGGCGGGTTGGCGCGCAGCGCCTGGGGCGGAACATAGGTGCCGCCGACGAGCACGAGCCGGAGCGCCTCGGTCAGCACCGGGGTGGGCGAGCGCTTGGAGATGAACCCCCGCGCCCCGGCGTCCAGCGCCGCCCGGGCCGTCTCCGGGTCGTCCTGCGCCGCGAGCACGAGGATCGGAACGCCGGGCCGCGCGCGCAGCAGGCGCTCGAGACCGTCGAGGCCGCTCGCGTCGGGCAGGTCGGTGTCCAGGACGACGAGGTGGACCTCATCGGGCTGCGCCAGGCACGCCTGCGCCGCAGCGACGCTATCGGCCTCGAGCACCTCGACGACGGGGCCCAACCCGGCGGCCAGCCGCGCCATGGCTTCCCGGGCGAGCGGATGGCTGTCGGCGGCCAGGATGCGGGTCTTACCGTTGGGCGCTTCGCTCATGGGCAGTCCTCCTTCGCAATCGGCTGGCGACCGTCGGCCGGTCGCGCGGTGATGGCAGGGTAGGCGCCGACGCGCGGCTTAAGCCGGGAGTACTAACCCGAAATCTGTGATCTATTCACCGCGCCCTGCGCGGTCACGCGGGACCCGCTGAGCGCCGTCCGTCGCGAGCCGGGTGACACGCGCCGCGGCGGCGCTGCGCGCGGCGTGGTCAATCCAGCTCGACGCCGCGGTAGAGCCAGTCGGCTTCCCAGGGATCGTCGGGCGAGCGCCGGCCGAGCAGATCGTTGCGCAGCTGGCGTGCGCCGCCGCCCGCGTGGCAGACCTCCGCGAAGAAGCGGGCGGAGAGCACCACGCGCGCGGTGCGGTTCATGCGCCGGGCCTGGTAGGCGAGGAACGCGGCGTGGAGGTCGTCGCCATGGCGCGCCACCTCGGAGGCGAGCACCAGTCCATCCTCGAACGCCATGCACGCGCCCTGCGCGAGATACTGCAGCGTCGGGTGGGCCGCGTCGCCGAGCAGCGTCGCGCGCCCCGCGGTCCAGTTGGTCACCGGGTCGCGGTCGTGCAGCACCCAGTTGCGCTCGAGCGAGATGTACTTCAGCATCTCGCGCACGCGCGGCACCGCCGGCGCGAACATCTCGTGCAGCTCGTCGGGCTGGCCGAACGCCTTCTCGCCGCGCCGGAAGCGCGGGCTCACGAACACCGCCACGTTGTTCATGACCGTGCCGCCGCGCAGGCGGTACTGGACGAGGTGCGTGTCGCGCCCGCACCACATCACCATCGAGTCGAGAAACTGGCGGTCGACGACGGCGTCGACCGGGACCAGTCCGCGGTACACCGTGTGCCCGGTCTGGCGCGGCGCGTCGTTCACGATCTGCCTGCGCGTCGGGGACCAGAGGCCGTCGGCGCCGACGAGCGCCGCGCCGAAGCGCTCCGAGCCGTCCTCGCAGGTGACGAGCACGCCGCCGTCGCGCTCGGCGAACTTCACCAGGCCCTTGGAGGACAGCGTGCCGTGCAGGTCGCTGCGGTGGATCACGAAGTAGCGGTAGCCGTAGCGCCTGACGAACGCGTCGCCGAGGGCGATGCGCGTGACCTCCTCGCCGGAGACCGAGTCCATCATCACCAGCGCGTCCGGGAACACGGCCTTCGGCTCGAGCGCATCCATGACGCCGAGCGCCTGCATGACGCGGTGGATGTTCGGCCCCATCTGGATGCCGTAGCCGATCTCGCCGAACTGCGCCGCCTTCTCGAGCACGCGCACGCGGCGGCCCTTGCGCGCGAGCGCGAGCGCGCAGGCGAGCCCGCCCAGGCCTCCGCCGGCGATCAGGATTTCGGGCTGCGCGGTCATGAGTCTCTCCTGTCCGGTCTCCGGCGCGCGGCGTGCGCGCGCCGGCCTACATCTTCAGCGCGGCGGGCAGCCACGACGTGAGCTCCGGCCACGCGATCAGGAGCCCGACCAGCACGAAGTCCGCGGCGAGGAACGCGAGCGTGCCGCGATAGATGCGCGCGGCCGGGATGTCCGCATTCTGCGCCTGGATCACGAACACCGTCATTCCCGTCGGCGGGCTGATCAGCCCGATCGTCGCCATCACGGTGACGAAGATCCCGAACCAGACGCCGTCGTACCCGACCGCCAGGACGAGCGGCAGGGTGACCGGCACCGAGATCAGGATCGTGCTCACTTCCTCGAGGAACGTGCCGAGCACGAAATAGAGCGCCATGACCGCGACGATCACCATCGTCGGGGCGAGCCCCCAGTCCTGCACCCACGCGGCGAGCGCGGTGGGGAACTGGGTGAGCACGATGAAGCGCGCGAAGATGAACGCGCCGATCACGATGAAGAACAACATCGCCGTGGCGTAGGCGGTCTCCATGAACGCATCGAGCAGTCCGCGCCAGCGCATGTGGCCGCTGGCGAACGCGATCACGATCGCCGCGAACGCGCTCACCGCGGCGGCCTCGGTGGGCGAGTACCAGCCGACGTAGATGCCCACCACCGCGAGGAAGAAGAGCAGCGCGAGCTTCCACATGCCGCGCGCCGCGCGCAGCCGCCGCGCGAGCGGCATCGGCGCGGTGTCGGGCATGAGCCGCGGGCGCAGCCGGGCGACGAGCCACACCGTGATCACGTAGAGCAGCGCGAGGATCAGGCCCGGGATCAGCGCCGCGGCGAAGAGCTTGGGCAGCGACTGCTCGGCCACGATCGAGTAGATCGCGAGGATCACCGACGGCGGGATGATGATGCCGAGCGTGCCCGCGGCCGCGACCGCCCCGGCGGAGAAGCCCGGGTCGTAGCCGTGCCGGCGCATCTCCGGAATCGAGACCTTCGAGAAGGTCGCTGCGGTGGCGATCGAGGAGCCGCAGATCGCGCCGAAGGCGGCGCAGGCCCCGATCGTCGCGTGGGTGAGCGCGCCGCGAAAGCCGGCGAAGAGCGCATTCGCGGCGTCGAAGAGCTCGCGCGACATCGCGGCGCGCGAGGCCACCGCCCCCATCAGGATGAAGAGCGGGATCACCGACAGCGAGTACGCGGTCGACAGGTTGAAGGGCACGCTGCCGAGCATCTTCAGCGCCTTGGTCCAGTCGTCGGCGGCGGCGTAGCCGAGGAAGCCCACCCCGCCGAGCGCGAGCGCGATCGGCACGCGCAGCGCGAGCGCGACGAGCAGCGCGACCACGCCGACGACGCCGATCAGGCCGACGCTCACTTGCGCCCGCCCCGCTTCAGCGCCATCGCGCCCGCGGCGACCGCGCTCGCCGCGATCCCGATCACGAGCGGCGCCCAGTAGAGGGTCTTGGGCAGCGAGAGGTCGGAGGTGACGTCGCCGAACGATGCCGCGTCGCGCGCCTGCAGCCACGACTGCCAGGCGATCGTGGCGAGCAGGAGGACCGCGGCCGCCGCCCAGGCGCGCTTGAGCCCCGGCACCCAGCGCGGACGCCAGGTGTCGATCATGTCCACGACGATGTTCTCGTCGCGCAGGAAGGTGGCCGGCAGGGCGAGGAAGAAGGTGCAGACGAGCAGCAGCTCGACCAGCTCGTAGGTGCCGTGGATCGGGTTCGCCCCGAGCTTGCGCAGCACGACGTCGGCGACGATCAGCAGCATCATGGCCGCGAGGAACGCGGCCGACACCCAGCCGCAGAGCCTGGCGATGAACGCGCGCGGGTCCTTCATGGCCTGGACGCGGCGCGGCGGCCGGGGCGGCCCCCGCGCCGCGCAGCACTCGCGCGCAGCGTCAGTTCCAGAAGCTCATCGAGGTCTTCGAGTGCTTGTCCGCGAGGCTGCGCATCTGCTCGGACACCGCGCGCGCCGGCAGCCCCTTGTCCTCGAGCTCCTTGATCTTGGCGAAGGTGACCTGGCTCCCGACCC
>JAGVSZ010000185.1 GCA_019137045.1 Betaproteobacteria bacterium | reverse complement strand
GGCGGCCGCGGCGCCTCGACGGGCGCCGCGTGCCGTCGCGCACCGATCCACTGCGAGCCGATCCGCCGGGCGCGGATCGGCTCGCGCGCGTTCCGGTACAGTGCCGCATGGCACTCAGGGCAACCATCTACAAGGCCGAGCTGTCGGTCGCCGACATGGACCGCGGCTACTACGCCGACCACTCGCTCACGATCGCGAAGCATCCGTCCGAGACCGAGGAGCGGATGATGATCCGCCTCGTCGCCTTCGCGCTTCGCGCCGACGCCGCGCTCGCGTTCGGCCGCGGACTGTCCACCGAGGACGACCCCGACCTGCTGCGCAGCGACCTCACCGGCGCGATCGACACCTGGATCGACGTCGGCTGGCCCGACGAGCGGCGAGTGCGCCGCGCCTGCGGGCGCGCCCGCGAGGTGCTGGTCGTGACCTACGGCGGCGCAAAGGCCGAGGCCTGGTGGGGCCAGGTCGCCTCGGCGCTCGCGCGCTGCGACAACCTCGAAGTGATCGAAGTGCCGGCCGAGGCGGGCGCCGCGCTCGGCGCGCTGGCGCGGCGCGCGATGCGCGTGCACTGCTCGATCCAGGACGGCCAGGTGCTGTTCGGTTCCGACGAAGGCCAGGTCGCCTTCGAGCCGGTGGCGCTTCGGGCGCGCGCCTGAGCGCGGCGAGCGCGTAACATCGCGCCATGATCACTGACACCCCCGCTTCCGGTGCCGAGCGCGCTGTGCTGGCCGACGCGGATTTCGACCGCCTCGACCAGCTGCTGGCCGAGCTCGGCAACGACGACGCGATGATCGTCGAGGAGCTCGACGGCTTCCTCGCGGCGCTCGCGTGCGCGCCCGAGCCGGTGACCGCCGACGATTTCCTGCCCGTGGTCTTCGGCCTCGCGGACGGGGATGGCGGCGATGGCAGCGATGGCGGGCCGCGGCGCGGCGAGGCGGCGCTTGCCGGGCTGCCCGCCGGTTTGGCCACCGAGTTGGCCGCGTTGGTGCGGCGGCACGCACAGGCGGTCGCCGCCTCGCTCGACGCGGGGTCGTTCGCGCCAGTGCTCGCCTACGACGACCAGGGTGCACCCGACGGCAGCGCCTGGGCGGTCGGGTTCCTGCGCGCGGTGGAGATGGCGCCGGACAGCTGGGACGCGATGCTCGACGAGAAGGAGTTCGGCGACGCGCTCGACGCGGCCGAGGCGCTGGCCGCGACGCTCGACGACGAGTCCGGTGCTCGCGCGCCGTCGCGGCGCGAGCGCGAGGCGCTGATCGACCGGATGATCGCCGACGTCGGCGACATCCACGAATTCTTCCGGCCGTACCGGCAGGCGGGCACGACGCCTCGGGCGATGCGGGTCGAGACGGTGCGCCGCGAGCAGCCCAAGGTCGGTCGCAACGAGCCCTGCCCGTGCGGCAGTGGCCGCAAGTTCAAGGCCTGCTGCGGAGCGTCGCCTCAGGGACGGTCCTCGGCGAGCGCGGACACGACGTAGCGAAGCGGGCCGCCGGGCGCGACGGCGTCGAACGGCCAGCAGGTCACCAGCGTGAGCTCGTCGCGGCCGCGGTCGGCGGCGACACCGAGGTCGCGGGCATCGACGATGCGCGCTCCGCTCACCCGATAGGTCCGGCTTCGCCCGTCGAGACGTTCGACCTCGATGCGTTGCCCCGCGGACACCCGTTCGAGGATGCGGAAGTGGGTGTCGCGATGGCCGCTGACCACGCTGTTGCCTGCGCCGCCGGGCAGCCCGGTGCCGCTGCGATGCCCCGGCCCGAAGGCCAGCACCCGTCCGGCGTCGCCTTCGAGCACGACCATCGAGCGCGCCTGCTCGACGAACGTGATCCGCGCGACGGCGGTCGTGTCGGCCCACGCCCAGGGGCGCGACGACGCGCGCCCCTGTTCGCGGTTGTGCTGCCAGGCCTGCTCGATCAGCGCCTGCGCGAGCCAGGCTTTCGCGTGCATGTACAGCCCGGTACCGACCTGCCACAGGCCGGCAGCCACCAACGCGGCCACCACGAGCCGCGGCGCGCCGAGCCGTCGGCGGACCGCCAGCCACGCGTGCCGCAGGTCGATGCTGCGGTCGAGCAGCCACAGGCGCATCGACTGGATCATTGCCGGACCCCGTTGCGTGCGAAGGCCGCCGCCGCGCGCGCGTGCGCGCGCTCGCGTGCCGCCGCGCGGGCGGGCGAGGTCGCCAGCCGCGACCTCAACCAGGGCAGCGAAGCGAGCGCGAGCAGCAGCATGCCGGCGGCGACGTGAAGCGCGGCCGGCGTCGCGCCCTGTGCGAGCTCGCCCTGGCCGAAGACCGCGTCGTGCTCCCAACCCGCCGGTAGCTGCGTCGGCACCGCCGCCGGCTGCACCGGCGCGTCGGCGGGGCGCGCTGGCGT
>JAGVSZ010000327.1 GCA_019137045.1 Betaproteobacteria bacterium | reverse complement strand
CGCCGGCAAGCTGCCGCGGGCGATCCCGGCGGCGGGCCCGTGGCCGGCGCCGCGCCACGCGCGCCGGATGATCGCGCTCGCAGGCTGCGTGCAGCCGGCGCTGACGCCCGACACGAACGCCGCCGCGGCGCGCGTGCTCGACCGGCTCGGCATCTCGCTCGTCGAGGCGCCCGGCGCGGGGTGCTGCGGCGCGCTGCGCTTCCACCTGAACTACCAGGACGAGGGGCTCGCCGACATGCGGCGCCTCGTCGACGCGTGGTGGCCGCTCGTCGAGGCCGGCGCGGAGGCGATCGTGATGACCGCGACCGGGTGCGGCGCGACCGTGCGCGAGTACGGACATCACCTCGCGCACGACCCGCGCTACGCGCACAAGGCGGCGCGCATCAGCGCGCTCACGAAGGACCTCTCCGAAGTGCTCGCGGCGGAGGCTGGCCGGCTCGCGCCGCTGCTCGGCGCGGGCGCCCGGCCGCGCGTCGCCTTTCACCCGCCCTGCACGCTGCAGCACTGGCAGCAGCTGAAGGGCGTCACCGAGGGGGTGCTGGCGCAGCTCGGCTACGAGCTCGCCCCGGTCCCGGACGTGCACCTGTGCTGCGGCGCCGCGGGCACCTACGCGCTGTTGCAGCCCGAGCTCGCGGCGCGCCTGCAGCAGAACCGCGTCGCCGCGCTGGAGTCCGGCCTGCCCGAGGCCGTCCTCACCGCGAACGTCGGCTGCCAGACCCAACTCGCGGCCGCGGCGGGGGTGCCGGTGCGGCACTGGATCGTCGACCTCGACGCGCGGCTCGGAGGCTGACGGGCGCGCAGCGTCCCGCGCGGCATCGGCGCCGGACACGCGGCGTCGCCGCGGGGCCGGCGACCCGGTTGCGCGGCCGCGATCGTAAATCTTCGTTGCAGCCCCGGAAAAATCCGGCGCGCGCGCTGGACGCGTGCGGGCGCGCGTGCGAATTTCGGCGCCATGACCAGCGCGTTCCACCGCCGCATTCCGCTCGACCTCACGCGCGAGCTCGCGCCGCAGCTCGCCGCGATGCTCGGCGATCCCGATCCGGAGATCGCGCGCTGGGCGGAGGAGAACCTCCGCTTCGAGCTCGAGCGCGCGAAGTTCAACGCCTGGCTCGCGCACCGCGGGGTGGAGCAGAGCCGGCTGCTGCTGGACGAGCCGCAGCTGCTCGAGCAGTTCCGGGCCGAGCGCCGGCCGAAGCTCGCGCTCGTCCGGTCGCGCTGATTCGGGGCGCCGCGCGCATTCCGCCGCAGTCACGCCGGCGCGCCGATTGCGCCGCCGCCGCCGCTTCCCTAGGCTGTCCGGCGTTGCGTTCGCCTGCGGAAGCGGTCATGCGCCCGATCCCACTCGTCGTCTGCCTCGCCGCCCTCGCCGCGGCCGCCGCGCCGGCCGCCGCGCAGGCGCCGGAGATCCGCCCCGGCCTGTGGGAGTTCACCATGTCGGCGGCCAAGGGCATGTCGCAGAGGATCTGCTTCACGCCGGCGATGGTGAAGGACCTGAAGGGCGTCGCGGCGAAGGGCGACCCGTCGAGCGACTGCCGGAGCTCCGGCGAGAAGGTCGCCGGCGCGACGCGCACCTTCCACGTCTCGTGCACCCGGCCGACGAAGTACGAGGCCGACATCGCGCTCACGGTCCACGGCCCCGACCACTTCTCGATGACCCAGGACTTCGTCGCGGAGCGTGGCGGCAAGGCGCAGGCCGGAAAGATGAGCTTCGTGTATCGTCGCGTCGGCGATTGCCCCAAGTGATCCGCTAGCGCGCGGGCGCCGGCGGCGCCGTCCGAGACCGCCCGAGCCCGATGCCGATTCCTCCCACTGCCGCCGCCGCCGCCGGCGCGCGCGGCGCCCTGTGGCGCTGGATCGATCGCAACTTCCTGCACCTCGGCCGCGAGATGCGGCTCACGTACCTGCCGCCGCTCATGGTGTACGTGGCGTACGGCATCCAGGGCATCACCGCGATCGCCGGCCAGTTCTTCGTCAAGGACTACCTCGGCCTGTCGGCGGAGTTCCTCGCCGCGCTCGCGTTCTGGATGGGCATCCCGTGGGCGCTGAAGATGCCGGTCGGGCACCTCGTCGACCTGATGTGGAAGCGCAAGGCCGGGCTCGTCTACCTCGGCGCGGCGCTGATCGCGGCGAGCTTCCTGATCATGCTCGGGCTGATCGGCGAGCGCGCGGCGATGGAGCGCGTGCTGGACGCCGACGCGTGGTTCGTGATCGCCGCGCTGCTCGGCCCGATCGGGTACGTGCTCCAGGACGCCGTCGCCGACGCCATGACGGTCGAGGCGGTGCCGCGCTTCGACCGCACCGGGCAGCCGACGCCCGAGGCGGAGCTGCGGCTGATGCACACGACGATGCAGACGCTCGGCCGGGTC
>JAGVSZ010000458.1 GCA_019137045.1 Betaproteobacteria bacterium | reverse complement strand
CGGCCGCGGCCGGCGTGCGCCGCGTGGGCCGCGATCGCGTCGGCGAGCGCCGCGATGCCCGCGCGCGTCGTCGCGGTGGTGCGCACGACCGGCACCTCCCGCTCGCCCCGGCGGCGCAGGCGCAGCATGTCGCGCAGGCTGCGCTCGGTCTCCGCCGCGAGCGGCGAGTCGCCCTTGTTCACCACCAGGATGTCCGCGATCTCGAGGATCCCGGCCTTCATCGCCTGCACGTCGTCGCCCAGGCCGGGCGCGCACACGACGACCTTCGTGTCCGCGAGCGCGGCGATCTCGACCTCCGACTGGCCGGTGCCGACGGTCTCCACGACGATCGCCTCGAAGCCGGCGGCGTCGAGGACGTCGATGATCTGGCCGGTCTGGCGCGAGACCCCGCCGAGGTGCCCGCGCGCGGCCACCGAGCGGATGAACACGCGGTCGTCGGCGCCGTGCTCGCCCATGCGCACCCGGTCGCCGAGCACCGCGCCCCCGGTCACCGGGCTGGACGGGTCCACGGCCACGACGCCGACCCGCGCCCCGCGCGCGAGGAGCTCGCCGAGGAGCGCGCTGATCAGCGTCGACTTGCCCGCCCCCGGCGGGCCGGTGATTCCGATCACGTGCGCGCGGCCGACGTGGCGCGCGAGCGCCGCCCGCAGCGTCGCGGCCGCCGGACCCTCCACCTCCATCTGGGTGATCGCGCGCGCGATCGAGCGCCGGTCGCCGGCGAGGACCGGCGCGAGCAGCGGGTGCTCGGCGGAGTTCACCGCGTCAGACGATCGCCTGGACGTGTCCGAAGCCGAGCTCCTCGCGCAGCCGGCCGCAGATCTCGCCGTGGGTGCAGCCGGCCGCGGCGGCTTCGACCACCTTGCCGAACACGTTCTCGCGCGCATCGTGCGCCGCGGCGGCGAGAGCATCGAGCGCCCGGGCGACCGCGGCCTGGGACCGGGCCGCCTTGAAGGCCTTGAACGAGGCGACGTGCGCGCGCATGCGCGCCGGATCGGGACGCTCGAGCGGCTGGCGCGCGGCGGCGTCCTCGTCCACCCGGTAGGCGTTCACGCCGACGACGGTCTGCGCGCCGGAGTCGACCCCGGCCTGGAAGCGCCGCGCCGACTCGCCGATCATCTTCTGCACCAGGCCCGCCTCCACCGCCCGGTACATGCCGCCCGCGTCCTCGACGAGCCGCATGACGCGCAGGATCTCCGCCTCCATCTGGTCGGTGAGCCGCTCGACGTAGAAGCTGCCGCCGAGCGGGTCGATGACGTCGGTGAGGTGCGCCTCCTCGCGCAGGATGTTCTGCGTCGCCACCGCGATGCGCGCGCCGGCCGCGGTCGGGGTCGAGAGCGCCTCGTCGTGGCTGTCGGTGTGCAGCGACTGCAGCCCGCCGAAGATGCCGGCCATCGCCTGCACCGCGACGCGCGCGACGTTGTTGAGCGGCTGCTGGCGGGTCAGGTCCACGCCCGAGGTCTGGCCGTGGAACTTGAAGCGCCACGCGCGCGGGTCCTGCGCGCCGAGACGCTCGCGCGCGACGCGCGCCCAGATGCGCCGGCCGGCGCGGAACTTGGCGATCTCCTCGAAGAACGAGATCGAGATGTCGAAGAAGAACGTGAAGCGCGGCAGGTAGCGGTCGGGGTCCATCCCGCGCGCGCGGCAGTCGTCGGCGATCTGGATCGCGGTCGCGAGCGTGAACGCCATCGCCTCGGCCGGGGTGGCGCCGCCCTGCTGCACGTGCTGCCCCACCACCGACATCGGGTTCCAGCGCGGCAGGAAGCGGTTGCAGAAGTCGATGTGGTCGACGAGGATGCGGCGCGCGCCCGGGAGCGCGATGCGGAAGAACATGTGGTTGGCGACGTAGTGCGAGAGGTAGTCGCTCTGGTTCGAGGTCCCGCTCACCGCGCGCCAGTCGGTGCCGCGCCGCTGCGCGGTCGCGAGCAGGAACGCGAGCAGCGTGAACGGGCTCGGGTCGTTCATCGCGCACGAGACGCGCGCGAGGTCCACCCCGGCGAGCGCGCGCTCCATGTGCTCGGCGCTGTTGACCACCGTCCCGCAGGTGCCGAGCAGCTCCTCGTGCACCTCGTCCATGTCGTAGCCGCGGAACACCGAGTTGCACGGGATGAGCGAGATGGCGCTCGCGCCCTGGTCGAGGAGGTGGCGCAGCCGCGCGTTGTAGTCCTCCGGCGTGCCGAGCCCGATCAGCTGGCGCTGCGACCAGGTGCGCCCGCGGTGCATGGTGGGATAGATGCCGCGCGTGTAGGGCGGCTGGCCGGGGAAGCCGAGCGTCTCCGCGTAGCGCGCCGGGTCGAAGTCGCGCGGCGTGTAGAGCGGCGCGATCGGGATGCCGGAGCGGTTGACGATCGGCCGGTCCGCCCCGATCTGCTGCGCGTACTCGGCCTGCCAGCGGGCTTCCGGCGCGTCGATCAGCTGCGTGTCGAGCGGCTTGTTCATGGCGCCCTCCGGAGTCAGACCGCCCCGCGCGCGGCGCGCACACGCGGGGTCACCTCGCGCACGTAGCGCGCGATGTCGTCCAGCGCGGCGCCGGGATGGAACACCCTTGCGACGCCGCTCTCCAGCAGCGTCTTCTCGTCTTCGTCCGGCACGATCCCGCCGACGATCACCGCCACGTCGCCGAGCCCCGCGGTGCGCAGGGCGTCCATGACCTTCGGCACGATCAGGTGGTCGGTGGCGAGCGAGGAGATGCCGATCACGTCCACGTCCTCCTCGGTGGCGAGCTTCACCACGGTCGGGATCTCCTGCCACGGCGGGGTGTAGATCACCTCCATGCCGGCGTCGCGCAGATACGCCGCGACCACGCGGCTGCCGCGGTCGTGGCCGTCGAAGCCGACCTTGGTGATGAGCACTTTGGGGCGGATGTCCACGTTCATTCCCTGTCCGGTTGTCCGCGCAGCAGGTTCACGAACCGCCGCGCGATGACCCGCGGGCTGTCCCGCCCGGGGTGATACCAGGTCTGCGACCAGTTGAGCGCGCCGAGCAGCATCAGCCGCGCGCTGCGGCGGTCGACGCCGCGCGCGAGCGGCAGCGCCTGCACGAGCTCGACGAACAGCCGCTCGTACTCGTCGCGCCGCTGCACCAGTTCGCCCGCGACCGAGGGCGCGTCGGACGGGCGCACGCGGATCACGACCTGCGCGTAGTCGCCGGCGTTCAGCAGCGACTCGAGGTGGGCGACGCAGGCGGCCTCGAGCCGCTCCCACGGGTCGCGCCGGCCCGCGATCGCCGCCTCGACCGACTCCGAGATGCGCCGGACGCCCTCGGCGTACACCACGGCGAGCAGCGCCTCCTTGGTGGCGAAATGGTAGTAGAGCGAGCCCGGCAGCATGTCGATCGCGCGCACGATGTCGCGCACCGAGGCGCCGTGAAAGCCCCGCGCGGCGAACAGGCGCGCCGCCTCGTCGAGGATGAGCGGCAGCCGGTTGTCGGCGCGCGGGACGCGGGCGGGGCGGGCGGCGGGCATCGGGGTAAAGCAAACGATCGTTTGGTTTGTACCACGACCGCCGGCGCCGGGTCAACGCCGGGCGCCGCCGCGCCCGGCGGCGCTCAGGTCGCCGACCAGTTGAGGTGGAACTCGAGCGGCGGCGGCTCCCACGCGCTCATCCGCTCGAGCAGGCGCTCCGGGTCGGCCTCCGACACCACCAGGCCGCGGTGCGCGGGGCGCAGCAGCCCGTCGGCCGCCGCGCGGTCGAACTGGGCGAGCAGGCCGGCGAAGTACCCGCCGACGTTGATCAGGCCGCACGGCTTGCGGTGGATGCCGAGCTGCGCCCAGGTGATCATCTCGGTGATCTCCTCGAACGTGCCGAAGCCGCCCGGCAGCGCGGCGAAGGCGTCGGAGAGCTCCGCCATGCGCGCCTTGCGCTCGTGCATCGAGCGCACCACGATCATCTCGGTGAGGTCCACCCCGTCGTAGGCGAGCTCCTTGCGCTGGAGCGCGGAGGGGATCACGCCGATCACCTTGCCGCCGGCCGCGCGCGCGGCCTGCGACACGGCGCCCATCAGTCCGACCCGGCCGCCGCCGAACACGAGCGTGATGCCGCGCCGCGCGAGCGCGGCGCCGAGCGCGCGCGCGGTGTCGGCGTACGCGGGGGGCGTTCCGGCGTTCGAGCCGGCGAAGACGCAGATCGCTTTCACTCCTGGTGGCCTCCCGTCATCGGCGGCCGCGCCGGAACCCGCGCACGCGCTCGGCCAGCCGCCGGTTGCAGGCGTCGAAGAAGAAATTGCGCTTTCGCAGCGGCTTGCGCACCTCGATGTCGAACCAGGGCGCGAGCAGGTCGAGCGCCCGGAAACCGGAGGCCGCGCCGTCCACCGCGCCGTGGAGCTCGCCGTAGATCCAGCGCGTGCGCGCGAGCGCCGCGGCCGGAAACGCGCTCAGGATGTCGTACTCCGCGCCCTCGGTGTCGATCTTGACCACGTCGACCGAGTCGAGACGCAGGGCGTCCAGGACGCCGCCGACGGACCGGAGCTCGGCGCGCACGACCGAGGTCGCCGCGGCGCCCGCGAAGCGCGAGTACCCGCCGCGGTTGTCCGGCGCTCCGGCCGGGACCCCGAACTCGGCCGCCCCGTCCGCGGCGCCCAGCCCGTACGGATGAACGGTGACGTTGCAGCCGGCGACGTTGCGCCGGAGCAGCTCGAGGTTGGCCGCGATCGGCTCGAACGCGTGAATCGCCGCGTCGGGAAAGCGGTGGGCCAGATAGCGCGCGGTGATCCCGATGTTGGCGCCGATGTCGAAAATCGTGCGCGGGGCCACCTCCGGCGGCAGCCAGTACTCGCTCTTGCGCGCCGGCTTGAACAGGATCGCGTACACCAGCCCGACGTCCGACGACCCGGGGCGATAGGCCACCGGCCGCCCGTCCCCGGTGCGCCAGGGCACCTCGTGCACCGCCTCGCCGCCCCATTCCCCGCGCTCCAGCGCGTCCACGTCGCGCGCGAGCCGCAGCGAGCGCGAGCGGGCGAGCGTCTTGAGCGCGAGCTTGTTCACTCGTTCGCGATCGCGCGGCCGATCACCAGCCGCTGGATGTCGCTCGCGCCTTCGTAGATCTGGCACACGCGCACGTCGCGGTAGATGCGCTCCACCGGGAAGTCGCTGACGTAGCCGTAGCCGCCGTGGATCTGGATCGCGTCCGAGCAGACCCGCTCGGCCATCTCGCTCGCGAAGAGTTTCGCCATCGACGCCTCCTTCAGGCACGGGCGCCGCGCGTCGCGCAGCGCCGCGGCGTGCCACACCATCTGGCGCGCCACCTCGATCTGCGTCGCCATGTCGGCGAGCCGGAAGTTCACCGCCTGGTGCTCGATGATCGGCTTGCCGAAGGTCTGCCGCTCCTTCGCGTAGGCGCGCGCCGCCTCGTACGCGGCGCGCGCCATTCCGACCGCCTGCGCCGCGATGCCGATGCGCCCGCCCTCCAGGTTCGAGAGCGCGATCCGGTAGCCCTCGCCCTCGGCGCCGAGCAGGCAGTCGGCGGGGACGCGGCAGTTCTCGAAGACGATCTGCGCGGTGTCGGAGGCGCGCTGGCCGAGCTTGTGCTCGACGCGCGCGACCACGTAGCCGGGCGCATCGCGCGGCACCACGAACGCGCTGATGCCCTTCTTTCCGGCGCCCTTGCCGGTGACCGCGAAGACCACCGCGCAGTCGGCGTGCCTGCCGGTGGTGATGAACTGCTTCACGCCGTTCAGCACCCAGTGCGCGCCGTCGCGCTCCGCCCGGGTGCGGATCGCGGCGGCGTCCGAGCCGACGTGCGGCTCGGTGAGGCAGAAGCACCCGAGCCGCTCGCCGCGCGCGAGCGGCGTCAGCCAGCGCGCCTTCTGCGCGTCGGTGCCGAAGGCGGCAAGCGGGCCGCACACGACCGAGTTCTGCACGCTCAGCACGGTCGAGCAGGCGCCGTCGCCCGCCGCGACCTCCTCGAGCGCCACCGCGAGCGACACATGGTCGAGCCCCGCGCCGCCCCAGCGCTCGGGCACGCACACGCCCATCAGGCCCATGCGCCCCAGCTCCGCGAGCGCCGCGCGCGGGAAGGTTGCGTCGCGGTCCCATTCCGCGGCGAACGGCGCCAGGCGCTCGCGCGCGAACGCGCGCACCGACTCGCGGATCATCTCCTGTTCGGGCGTGAGCAGCATCGTCCCGTCCTATCGCCGCGCGGGAGCGGCGCCCTTCTGCAGGACGCGCAGGTGGCCGCCGAGCACCGCCGCCGGAATCACCAGCAGGTCGCCGGCGAGCCGCATCCACCAGCTCGCCGTTTCGGTGGTGAAGAGCATCATCGCCTCGCCGAAGAGGAGCGACACGACCCCGACCGCGAACGCCGTGGCGTACTCCGCGCGGTTCGCGAAGCGCGCGGCCACGTAGCCGCCGAGCACCGTGCAGGCCAGCCCGCCCGCGAGGCTCACCAGCTTGAAGGTCGCGGATTCCGCGAGCGCGGCGGCGAGCCCCTCGGGCGCGGTGCCGCCGGACACGAGCAGGATGCTCGCCACCGTCGCGGCCGCGAGCGAGAACACCATCGTGCCGCCGATGTCCACCGCGAAGCCGAGCACGATCGCGACCGGGGTGGAGCGGCCCGGTGCGGCCTGCGGGTCGCGCACCGGCGCGCCGGGCGGGCGATAGGGATCGGTCACGCCGCCTCCGGCGCGGGATCGGGCCGCACGTCGCGCGCCGCGCTAGACGAGCTCGAGCGCCACCGCCGTGGCCTCGCCCCCGCCGATGCACAGGCTCGCGACCCCGCGCTTGCCGCCGTACTTCCGCAGCGCGCCGATCAGCGTCACCATGATGCGCGCGCCGGAGGCGCCGATCGGGTGCCCGAGCGCGCACGCGCCGCCGTGCACGTTGACCTTCTCGTGCGGCAGGCCGTGCTCCTTCATCGCCGCCATCGCGACCACGGCGAACGCCTCGTTGACCTCGTAGAGGTCGACGTCCCGCGCGCCCCAGCCGGTCTTCTCGAAGAGCTTGCGCATCGCGCCCACCGGGGCGGTGGTGAAGAGCGCCGGCTCCTGCGCGTGCGTCGCGTGCCCGACGAGGACCGCGAGCGGCGCGAGCCCGAGCTTCTCCGCGCTCGAGCGGCGCATCAGCACCATCGCCGCCGCGCCGTCGGAGATCGACGACGAGTTGGCGGCGGTCACGGTGCCGTCCTTGCGGAACGCCGGTTTCAGCGTCGGGATCTTCTCCAGGTTGGCCTTGAACGGCTGCTCGTCGTTCTCGACGAACTTCTCGTCCTTGCCGGCCTTGAGCGCGAGCGGGGTGATCTCCCAGGCGAACCAGCCTTCCCTGTTCGCCTTCTGCGCACGCTGCAGCGACGCGATCGCGAAGCTGTCCTGCGCCGCGCGGGTGAACGCGTACTTCCCGGCGCAGTCCTCGGCGAACGTGCCCATCAGGCGGCCCTTGTCGTAGGCGTCCTCGAGGCCGTCGAAGAACATGTGGTCGAGCACCTGCTGGTGGCCCATGCGGTAGCCGGCGCGCGCCTTGGGCATGAGGTAGGGCGCGTTGGTCATCGACTCCATGCCGCCGGCGACCATGATGTCGTTCGTTCCGGCGAGCAGAAGATCGTGCGCGAGCATCGCCGCCTTCATCCCCGAGCCGCACATCTTGTTGATCGTGGTGCAGCCGGCGGCGAGCGGGAGGCCGCCGCCGAGGGAGGCCTGCCGCGCCGGCGCCTGCCCCTGGCCGGCGGGCAGCACGCAGCCCATCACGACCTCCTGCACCTGCCCGGGCTCGATGCGCGCGCGCTCGACCGCGGCGCGGATCGCCGCGGCGCCGAGCTCCGGCGCGGTGAAGGACTTGAGCTCGCCCTGGAAACCGCCCATCGGCGTTCTGGCGGCGGAGACGATGACCACTGGATCATGAGCCATGGCTGACCTCGTTGCGGGATTCGCGGGAATTATCGATCGAGTCCGGGCCGCGCGTCGCGCGCGAGCCGCGGAAAGAAGTCCGGGTCCGCGGCGCGCATGCGCGCGGCCGACGCGCGGTTGCTTTCGAACGGGTGCGCCAGGTCCTGCATCGGCGGCCCTAGGCCGTCTCGGCGAAGAGCTCCCGCCCGATCAGCCAGCGCCGGATCTCGCTCGTCCCCGCGCCGATCTCGTAGAGCTTGGCGTCGCGCCACAGCCGCCCGGTCGCGTACTCGTTGATGTAGCCGTTGCCGCCCAGCGCCTGGATCGCCTCGCCCGCCATCCAGGTGGCCTTCTCGGCCGAGTACAGGATCGCGCCGGCGGCGTCCTTGCGCAGCGCGCGCAGGTCGTCGCCCGTGCGCGCGCGGTCGCAGGCCTGGCCCACGGCGTAGACGTACGCGCGGCTCGCCATCATGGTCGAGTACATGTCGGCGAGCTTGCCCTGCATGAGCTGGAACTCGCCGATCGACTGGCCGAACTGCTTGCGCTCGTGCACGTACGGCAGCACGACGTCCATGCACGCGGCCATGATGCCGAGCGGCCCGCCCGCGAGCACCGCGCGCTCGAAGTCCAGGCCGCTCATGAGCACGTTCACGCCGCGGCCGAACTCGCCCAGGATCTGCGACTCCGGCACCGCGCAGTCCTGGAACACGAGCTCGCAGGTGTTGGAGCCGCGCATGCCCAGCTTGTCGAGCTTCTGCGCCGTGCCGAAGCCCTTCATGCCGCGCTCGATGATGAACGCGGTGATGCCGCGCGGTCCGGCGTTGGCGTCGGTCTTGGCGTACACCACCAGCGTGTCCGCGTCCGGGCCGTTGGTGATCCACATCTTGTTGCCGTTGAGCACGAACCGGCCGTTCGCGTAGTCCGCGCGCAGGCGCATGCTCACCACGTCGGAGCCGGCGCCCGGCTCGCTCATCGCGAGCGCGCCGACGTGCTCGCCCGAGACGAGCTGCGGGAGGTACTTCCGCTTCTGCGCCTCGCTGCCGTTGCGGCGGATCTGGTTCACGCACAGGTTGGAGTGCGCGCCGTAGGAGAGGCCGACCGCCGCCGAGGCGCGGCTGATCTCCTCGACCGCGACGACGTGCGCGAGGTAGCCGAGCCCGCTCCCGCCGTAGGCCTCCTCCACGGTGACGCCGAGCAGGCCGAGCGCGCCGAGCTTCCGCCACAGGTCCGGCGGGAACGCGTTCGAGCGGTCGATCTCGGCCGCGCGCGGGGCGATCTCCTCCGCCGCGAACTCGCGCACCGTCCGCCGCAGCATGTCGACCGTCTCGCCGAGGTCGAACGCGAGCTGCGGGAAATCGATCATCGGGACGGCGGAGCCGACGTGCGAGGGACGGTCCATCGGGAGTCTCCAGGGACGCACGGCCGGGCGGCTCACATGGCGCCCGGGCCCGTATTCTGCGAAAATGCCGCGCCGCCGCATTCTACTCCCGTGCGGCCTGTGCCCCGATGAATCGCCCCGAGCTGCTCCTCGACTATCCGTTCGCCGCGCCGCCCCCGCCGGGCGAGGTGCGCGAGGCGGCGCCCGGCGTGCACTGGCTGCGGATGCCGCTCCCGTTCGCGCTCGACCACATCAACCTGTGGGCGCTCGAGGACGGCGCGGGGCTCGCGCTGGTCGACACCGGCCTCGGCAACGACGCCACGCGCGCGCTGTGGCAGCAGGTCTTCGACGGATTCTTCCGCGGCCGCCCGGTCACGCGCGTCATCGCCACCCACCTGCACCCCGACCACGCCGGCAACGTCGGCTGGCTCGGCGCGCGCTTCGGCGCGCCGCTCTGGATGTCGCAGTCCGACTACCTGATGGCGCACGCGTGGCGCGAGAACACCGCCGGGTTCGCCACCGACGCCATGCTCGCCCACCTCGCGCGCCACGGCCTCACCGGCGAGCTGATCGAGGGGCCGGCGCTGCGCGGGAACTCCTACCGGCACAACGTGCCCGACTTTCCGCGCACCTACCGGCGCATCATGGACGGCGATGCGCTCGCGATCGGCGGGCGCAGCTGGCGCGTGCTCATGGGCTACGGCCACGCGCCCGAGCACGCCTCGCTCTACGCGGGCGACCTGGGGGTGCTCATCTCGGGCGACATGCTGCTCCCGCGCATCTCCACCAACATCAGCGTGAACCAGGTGGACCCGGACGCGAACCCGCTCGCGCTCTTCCTCGCGAGCCTGCACCGCTACACGCAGGAGATCGGCGGCGACCCGCTGGTGCTGCCCTCGCACGGCCTGCCCTTCCGCGGCATGCGCGAGCGCGTGGGCCAGCTCGAGGCGCACCACGCCGCGCGGCTGGGGGAGCTCGAGGACGCGTGCACCGCGCCGAAGTCCCCGGCGGAGGTGATCGGCACGCTCTTCCGGCGCGAGCTCGACGCCTACCAGACGTTTTTCGCGATGGGCGAGGCGCTCGCCCATCTGAACTACCTGATGCACGCCGGGCGCTTCGCGCGCCTGGCCGGCGCCGACGGCGTGGTGCGGTTCGTGCGCGCCGCGAGCGCGTG
This sequence comes from Betaproteobacteria bacterium, assembly GCA_019137045.1. Lineage (GTDB taxonomy): Bacteria > Pseudomonadota > Gammaproteobacteria > Burkholderiales > SG8-39 > JAGVSZ01. The sequence goes on along the minus strand of JAGVSZ010000458.1, from coordinate 35 downwards.
ATGCCGGGCCGGACCGCCGCGACGGGCAAGGGCGC
>JAGVSZ010000330.1 GCA_019137045.1 Betaproteobacteria bacterium | reverse complement strand
CGCGGCGCTTCTTCGACGTCCGGGACGAGCTCGCAACGCTCGCTTTCTAGCCCCGGGGGTCGACGCGCGGGCGGGCGCTACCCTATAGTCGCAGGGGTGAACAGCCGGCTGCACGACGCATGACCGCGAGCTCGCGCCCCGTTGCCATCCTCTTCGCCGACGTGAGCGGCAGCACGACGCTGTACGAGCGTCTGGGCGACCGCCAGGCGCTGCGCGCGGTCGAACAGGTGCTGGACCTGCTGCGGCGTGCGGTGGCCACCTATCATGGCCGCGTCGTGAAGACCATCGGCGACGAGGTGATGGCGGTGTTCGCGGATGCGGACGGCGCACTGCAGGCGGCCGGCGACATGCAGACGCGCGTGTCGGCGCTGCCGACGTTCGCCGACGCCCGCCTCGCGATCCGCGTCGGCTTCCACTTCGGCCCGGCGCTGGAGGAGAACGGGGACTACTTCGGCGACGCCGTCAACACCGCCGCGCGCATGGCCGGGCTCGCGAAGAGCGGGCAGATCATCACGACCGCGGCGACCGTGGCGTGTCTGTCGCCCCTGCTGCGCGAGGGAACGCGCGAGGTCGCGGCGCTCGTGGTCAAGGGCAAGCAGTCCGAGGTGCAGGTGTGCGAGGTGCTGTGGCAGAGCGGCGAGGACGTCACGATGCTCGCCTCGAAGGGCACCCAGGCGTCCACCGAGGCGGTGCTGCGGCTCGCGCACGGCGGGCGCACGGTGCTGATGGACGGCGACCTCGCGGCGGTCCTGATCGGGCGCGACGCGACCCACCACATCCCGATCAGCGACAAGATGGCGTCCCGGCTCCACGGCCGCATCGAGCGCCGCGGCGACAAGTTCTACTACGTGGACCTCAGCACCAACGGGACGTACATCACGATCGAGGGCGACGTGGAGACGGTCCTGCGCCGCGACCAGGCGCTGCTGCGCGGCCGCGGCACGCTCAGCTTCGGGCACTCCGCGGCCGAGCCCGGTGCGGAGCTCGTGCAGTTCGTCTGCGAGTACCGGCCGAAATCGGCCTGAGGAAGGGAAGCGCGCCCGCTCATCCGGTGCGGGCCGGGAGCGGGGAACCGCGCGCTCCTAGATCATGATCTTCTTCAGCGTCTCGGGGTTCTTCACCACCGAGCGCTGGCGCGACTGCGGCGCCGCATAGAGGCCTGCCGGCGGCGCCGTCTCGAGCCGGCTCAGCACCGCCTTGTCGCAGCCCGGCGCGAGCACGACGTTCACTTCCTCGCCGCTGCTCGCGCCGAGCGCGAAGCACGCGCTCCCGAGCTTCGTGTTGAGCGGCTTGAGGATGCCGGTCGCGACGATGTCCTGGGCGAGGCCATTCCCGGCCAGCACCAGGTCGTAGACCCGCGGCGACGTGCCCGGGCGCGCGGTGCTCGACAGCACCGCGGCGAGCCCGATCAGCTCGCGGCCCAGCAGCTCCGCGGACGCCGGGTCGTCGAGCCCGGTCACCCGGAACACGATCCTGCGCCCCGTCATGCCGAAGTGCTGAAGGAAGAAGTCGCGGCTGAACTCGTCGGCGATCCTGGCCCCGATGGCGGCGAGCGCCTCCTCTTCGGTCGCCCAGCTGCCGACGTTCTTCGGCAGCGTGTTGCTGAAGTAGATCTCCTCGCCGGTGGCCCGGTCGGTCGCCTTCACCGTCCACGACGTGAGCGTGAACTTGGTGATGGTGAGACCGGAGGCCTGGAGCTTCGCCGACAGGCGCTTGATGCGCGCCTCGCCCGAGACCAGGAAGTCGGCGCTCTTGTCGGCGCTGCCTTCCTCCGACCAGGTGCGGAACCCGAACGACTTGATGCGCTCCTTGAGCAGGTTCTCCGCGATCGGCGAAGCCTGCGCCGGGGCGTCGGCGCGGTCCGCGTCGCGCGTCGTCACGCGCACCGCCACCTTCGGGTCGCCGTTGTTGCGGATGAAGCTGATGCGGTCGTCGCGCGACATCTCGTTCAGCGACCTCTGCACCTCGCGCGTCTTGACCACCGCCTGAGTGGTGAGGTACGCGAGCCCGTCCTTGCCGAGCTTCGGCTCCGATTCCTGCACCACGGTGGAGATGAAGTCGCCGCTCCGCGCGAGCAGCTTCTCGCGCAGCCGGTCGTAGTGCTGCGCGAGCGAGGGCTGCTGCAGGTACAGCCCGATCGCCTTTTCCACCGCCTGCGCGTGCGAGTCGGCGCGCAGGTCGGCGGCGAGCGCTGCCTGGTTGCCCTGGTAGCGCGGATCGGTGGGGTCGGCGAGGCCGAGCGCGGACACGAGGAGCGTGCCGGGCGCGGTCTGGACGGCCGGCGCGGGCGCGGGAGCCGCCGGCGCGGATGCCGTCGCAGGCGCCGCGGGCGCTGCGCCCGTCTGCGTCGCCGCCGCGGTGGCGGTCTCCGGC
>JAGVSZ010000251.1 GCA_019137045.1 Betaproteobacteria bacterium | reverse complement strand
TCGGGTGCTGGTGCGCCGGCGCGGACACCGGCGCGGCGATCCCCATCCAGTCGCGCACCGCGGCGACCTCGCCGAACGGCACCCCGGTCTGCATCATGCCGAACGGGCCGGGATTCATGCCGAGGAACACGACCCGCTTGCGGGTGTCGCCGAAGCGCCGCAGGTACTGCTCGTAGGGGGCCCACGCGTATTCGAGCGGGTTGTACACGTGCGCGACCGGCGCGCCGAAGCGCAACGCCGAGCACGCGCGCGACAGCGCGAGCGCCGCGTCGCGCAGCCGCGCGGCGGGCCCCGGATCGTTCGCGGTGTGGTCGGTCATGGGCGCGCATCATAATCGACGCACGTGCGCAAGCGCGGGCCGCGACCGGGAGCGGATGCGCCGCGCGGGATCACTGGTGCGCGCAGGCGCCGAAAAAGACAGGGGCGCGGGTTGTTTCCGCGCCCCCTGAGCCGCGAGTGGCGGCTGCTCTCCGCGTGCGGACGTGGGCCGCGGGGCGACGCCGTTTCGGCGCCGTGAGCCCCCGGCGGGCCGGTCCGTCGTTGGAACCGGCGTCTCGCGCAGTGCGCGAGCGCTTCGAGCATGAGATTAGACCGGTCGCGCGCGGCGGTCAATCGCCGGATCGGTGCCGTGTTAGCCCCAGATCGTAATGTCCCCTCTTAACCAGATAGAAGTGTCCCCTCGGATCGTTGTGGGGGGCGGGGATGGAGGGGGTGATTGCGATGACGCAGGGCGAGCGTAATCGGCTGCGCGTGATCGAGGCGGTTCTCGAGGGCCGGATGGGTCAGCAGGCCGCCGGCGAGCGGCTCGAGCTCTCGGTGCGCCAGATCAAGCGCCTGTGTCGCCGGGTGCGTGAGCAAGGTGAAGCCGGCCTGGTGTCGCTCAAGCGCGGCCGGCCCAGCAACCGGCTGATCGCGGCGAGCGAACGCGAGCGCGTGCTCGACGTAGTGCGTCAGCGCTACGCCGACTTCGGTCCGACCTTGGCCGCCGAGTATCTGCGCGCCCAGCACGGCTTCAGGCACAGCACCGAGACGCTGCGCCATTGGATGACCGGATGCGGACTGTGGCAGCCGCGACGCCAGCGGCGCAAACGCGCTTTCCAACTGCGCGAGCGCCGCCCCCGGTTCGGCGAGCTCGTCCAGATCGACGGCTCGCCGCACGCGTGGTTCGAGAAGCGCGGCGAGCGCTGCACGTTGATCGTGTTCGTCGACGACGCCACCGGCCGGATCCTGTACGCGCGTTTCGTTCCGGCCGAGACCACCCGCGCGTACCTGCAGGCGCTGCGCAGCTACGTCACCCGCTACGGCCGCCCCGTGGCCCTGTACAGTGACCGCCACAGCATCTTCACCAAGCACGACCCCGAGGATCCCGCCCCCACGCAGTTCGAGCGGGCCGTCAAGAGCCTCGAGATCGAGCCGATCCTGGCGCTCTCGCCCCAGGCCAAAGGGCGCGTCGAGCGCAGCTTCCAGACCCTGCAGGATCGGCTGGTCAAGGGCTTGCGCCTGGCCGGTGCCTGCACGCTGGCTCAGGGCAACGAGGTGCTGCCCAGCTTCATCGAGCACTACAACGAACGCTTCGGCTGCGTACCGGCCAACCCTCGCGACGCCCACCGTGCTGCGGGCTGCAGCCCGCAGCAACTGCACCGAATCACCTGCGAACAGTTCACCCGCACGCTCTCGCGTTCGCTGACCTGCCAGTTCCGCGGCCGCATGTTCGTCGTGGACACGGGCGGCGACCCCGCCTACCACCTGCGCGGCGCGCACGTCACCGTCTGCGACGACGGGCTCAGCGACACCATCGAGATGGTCTACAACGGTAAGGCCCTGCCTTACCGCGCATTCGAACGCGGCGTACCGCTACCCGAGCGCTGCGCCGACGACAAGACCCTAGACGCCGCAGTCGAACAAGCCCTACAGCGCCAACGCGTTCCATCCAAGCCCGAGAAGCCCGCCTCGAACCACCCCTGGCGGCTCGCGATCAAGCCCGCCCTGCGCGATCGAATGCAGCCCGCTACACGTCCGCCAATCGTGCCCTGACGGGGACATCTCTATCTGGGCCAACAAGGGGACATTTCTAATTTGGTTTGACAGGCGTTCGGATTCCGGGATCCCGACACGGGGCGCGCGCGGCGGGATGTGTGATCATCGTCGGCCATTCCCGCGCGCGCCGCCGCGATCGGCGCGCGCCCCGACCCGGAGGCCCCGTGTTCACCCCCGACCTGCTCGCGAACCAGCGCATCCTCGTCACCGGCGGCGGCACCGGCCTGGGCGCCTCGATGGCCGCCCGCTTCGCGTCGCTCGGCGCCGCGCTGGTGCTGTGCGGCCGGCGCGAGGAGCCGCTCGCCCAGACCGCGCAGAAGATCCGCGAGGCGACGCC
>JAGVSZ010000182.1 GCA_019137045.1 Betaproteobacteria bacterium | reverse complement strand
CGCCGCGAGCATCTGCTTGAGGTTGAGCAGGCGCGGCTGGCCGTCGAGCAGCGCGACCATGTTGATGCCGAAGCTGTCCTGGAGCTGGGTGTGCTTGTAGAGGTTGTTGAGGACGACCTCGGGGATCTCGCCGCGCTTGAGCTCGATCACCACCCGCATGCCGGACTTGTCCGATTCGTCGCGGATGTCGGAGATGCCCTCGATGCGCTTCTCGTTCACCAGCTCGGCGATCTTCTCCTGCAGCACCCGCTTGTTCACCTGGTAGGGCAGCTCGTCGACAATGAGCGCCTGGCGCTGACCGCCGGCGATCTCCTCGACGTGGGTGCGCGCGCGCATCACGACGCGGCCGCGTCCGGTCCGGTAGCCCTCGTGCACGCCGGCGAGGCCGTGGATCAGGCCGGCGGTCGGGAAGTCCGGGGCCGGCACGAGCTTGATCAGCTCCTCGATCGCGATGTCGGGCTGCGCGAGGAGCGCGCGGCACGCGTCGACCGTCTCGGCGAGGTTGTGCGGCGGGACGCTGGTCGCCATGCCGACCGCGATCCCGGAGGAGCCGTTGACGAGCAGGTTCGGCAGCCGCGTCGGCAGGACGGCGGGCTCCTGCTCCTTGCCGTCGTAGTTCGGCACGAAGTCGACCGTCTCGCGCTCGATGTCGGCCAGCATCTCCGAGGTGATGCGCTCGAGCCGGCACTCGGTGTAGCGCATCGCCGCCGGGTTGTCGCCGTCCACCGAGCCGAAGTTGCCCTGGCCGTCGACCAGCGGGTAGCGCATGGAGAAGTCCTGCGCCATGCGCACCAGCGTGTCGTAGATCGCGGTATCGCCGTGCGGGTGGTACTTGCCCATCACGTCCCCGACCACGCGCGCGCACTTCACGTACGGCCGGTTCCACACGATGTTCGCTTCCTGCATCGCGAACAGCACGCGCCGGTGCACCGGCTTCAGCCCGTCGCGCACGTCGGGGAGCGCCCGGCCCACGATCACGCTCATCGCGTAGTCGAGGTAGGAGCGGCGCATCTCCTCTTCGAGGCTGACCGGAAGCGTTTCCTTGGCGAACTGTTCCATTCAGGCGGGACGTGTTTCGACTGGCGTACGGGGGCGCTTTGCGGCCGCGCGCGAAGCGTCGAATTTTAGCATCCGCGACCGGCCCGGGCCAAGGTTCCGGCGCGGCGGTGGACCGCCGCGCGGAGCCGATGCGGTAGTATCCGTGCGCCCCGATGTCGAACCCGCCGCAAGCCGCCGACCTCGTCATCGACGCGCGCTGGGTCGTGCCGGTGGAGCCCCGCGGCCTCGTGCTGGAAGCGCACAGCGTCGTCGTCCGCGCCGGGCGCATCGCCGCCGTGCTGCCTACCGCGTCCCTTCCCGGCGACCCGGCGCCGGCGCGGCGCGTCACCCTCCCGCAGCACGTGCTCATCCCCGGCCTCGTCAACCTGCACACGCACGCGGCCATGAGCCTCATGCGCGGGCTCGCCGACGACCGGCCGCTGATGGCGTGGCTGCAGGACCACGTCTGGCCGGTCGAGTCGAAGCACGTCTCGCCGGAGTTCGTCCACGACGGCACGCTGCTCGCCTGCGCCGAGATGCTGCGCGGCGGGGTCACCTGCTTCAACGACATGTACTTCTTTCCGGAGGCCGCCGCGCGCGCCGGCCTGGCGAGCGGCATGCGGGCGAGCATCGGCCTGATCGCGGTCGAGTTTCCGAGCGCATACGCCTCCGACGCCGAGGACTACCTGGCGAAGGGACTCGCCCTGCGCGACCGTCTCGGCGGCGAGGCGCGGCTCTCGTTCTGCATGGCGCCGCACGCGCCCTACACCGTGAGCGACCGGACGTTCGCGCGCATCGCCACGCTGGCCGAGGAGCTGGATCTGCCGGTCCACCTGCATCTGCACGAGACCGAGGACGAGGTCCGCGCGAGCATGACCGCGCACGGCCGGCGGCCCCTCGAGCGCCTGGCGGCGCTCGGGCTGGTGAGCCCCCGGCTGGTCGGCGTGCACGCGGTCCACCTGACCGAGGCGGAGATCGCCGCGCTCGCGCGCAACGGCTGCTCGGTCGCGCACTGCCCGTCGTCCAACCTCAAGCTCGCCAGCGGCTTCGCTCCGGTCGCCGCCCTCGCCGGCGCGGGCGTGAACGTCGGCCTCGGCACCGACGGCGCGGCGAGCAACAACCGGTTGGACCTGTTTCAGGAGATGCGCACCGCGGCGCTGCTCGCCAAAGCGGCGTCCGGACGGGCGGACGCGATGCCGGCGCACGACGCGCTCCGCTGCGCCACGCTCGGCGGCGCGCGCGCGCTCGGCCTCGACGCGCTCTGCGGATCCATCGCGCCGGGCAAGGCGGCGGATCTGTGCGCGGTGGCCGTGCGCGATCCCGAAACGCTCCCGTGCTAC
>JAGVSZ010000384.1 GCA_019137045.1 Betaproteobacteria bacterium | reverse complement strand
GGCATGCGCGCGCACGCCGCGCATCGCGCCGCACGCCGCCGTCGGTCGTTCCGCGCGCGACTCGAGCCTCGTTGCCATGCGGGCAGTGTGCGGCACGGGAAACGCGCGCGCAACCCGCTTTCCGCCGCCGTCGCGGCCGTCTTGCCGCGCCGGCGGCACGGCAGGCAGAATCCCGGCATGAGCGCTCCCGCCCCGACCGCACCGTCCTTCGTCCACCGCCAGGCGATCCGCTTCTCGCACTGCGATCCCGGCGGGATCGTCTACTTCCCGAACTACTTCGAGATGCTGTACGAGGCGGTCGAGGACTGGTTCGACGCGCGCATCGAGCCCAACCTGGAGACGCGCCTGCGCCAGGAGGGCATCGGGTTTCCGACCGTCAACACGCAGTGCGACTTCTTCCGGCCGAGCCGCGTCGGCGACGCGCTCGACCTGGAGATCGCCGTCACCCGCCTCGGCCGCAGCGCGGTCGAGTTCCTGGTCGCGGGCAAGGTCGGGGGCGAGGAGCGCATGCGGTTTCGCCACCTGATCGCGCTGGTCGCGCTCGAGCGGCTGCGCGCCGTGCCGATTCCGCCCGGCCTGCGCGAGAAGATCGCGCGCCACGTCGCCGGCGGCAGCGGGCTCGCGCGGCTGCCGCAGCCGGCGGGCCGGAGCGCGCGATCGTTCGCGAGCGAGCACCTGATCCGCTTCTCGCACTGCGACCCGGGCGGCATCGTGCACTTCCCGCGCTACTTCGACATGATCAACGCGGCGATGGAGGACTGGTTCGCGCAGGCGCTCGGGCTGCCGTTCGACGCGATGCACATGCATCGGCGCTTCGGCTTCCCGGTCGTGCACACGCAGTGCGAGTACCACAAGCCCTGCCGCATCGGCGAGCGCCTGGTGCTGGAGCTCACGGTGGCGCGCATCGGCCGCGCCTCGCTCGACCTCACGCTCCGCGGCCGCATCGGCGGCGAGGAGCGCCTGCGCGCGCGCAACGTCCGCTCGATGATGTCGCTCGACACCTACCGGGCCCTGCCGATCCCCGACGACCTGCGCGCCGCGATGGCGCCGTTCGTCGCCGGCCCGTCCGCCTGAGCGCCGGTTCGCCCCGGCGCGGCCCTAGCGCGCGTCGGCGAGCACGAGGTCGGACGCCTTCTCCGCGACCGCGATCACGGTGGCGTTGATGTTCCCCGAGGGCACCGCGGGCAGGACCGACGCGTCCACGACGCGCAGCCCCGCGACGCCGTTCACCCGCAGCCGCGGGTCGACCACCGCGCGCGCGTCGGTGCCCATGCGGCAGGTCGAGGTCGGGTGGAACACCGTGTCGCCGGCCTCGCGGCAGAAGGCGAGCCAGTCCGCGTCGCTCTGCACGCGCGGCCCCGGGAGCTCCTCGGCGGCCACGTAGCCGCTCATCGGCGCGGTGCCGGCGATGCGCCGGGCGAACTTCAGGCCGTCGACCATCACGCGGCGGTCGCGCTCGGTGGCGAGGTAGTTGTAGCGGATCGACGGCGGCGTGCGCGCATCGGCGGCGGCGATCCGCACCGACCCGCGCGACTCGACCTGGGTCTGCGACACCGAGAGCGTGAAGCCCGAGAACCGGTGCAGGTGGCCGCCGCGCCGCGCGGTGGAGAAATTGATGAAGTAGATCTGGGCGTCGGGGCGCGCGACCTCGGGCCGCGTGCGCACGAACGCCGCGGCGTAGCCGGCGCTCACGGTGAGCGGGCCGCGGCGCGCGAGCAGGTACTGGAGGCCGATCCGCGCCTGCCCCCACAGCGTGCGCAGGTCGTCGTTCAGCGTGAGCGGGCGGGTGCAGCGCCAGAACGTGCGGCAGTAGAAGTGATCCTGCAGGTCCTCGCCCACGCCGGGCGCGTCGTGCACGACCGCGATCCCGTGCCGCTCGAGCAGCGCGCGCGGGCCCACGCCCGAGAGCTGCAGCAGCTGGGGCGAGTTGATGCTGCCGCCCGCGACGATCACCTCCCGCGCGGCGCGCACCTCGCGCCGCGCGCCGCGCGCGTCGTAGGCGACGCCGGCCGCGCGCCTGCCCGCGAACAGGATGCGGGTGGCGAGCGCCTCGACCTCGACGCGCAGGTTCGGCCGCCGCTCGGCCGGGCGCAGGTACCCGACCGCGGTGCTGCAGCGGCGGCCGTTGCGCGCGGCCGCCTGGTAGTAGCCCGTGCCCTCCTGGCTCGCGCCGCTGAAATCGTCGTTGCGCGGCACCCCGAGCGCGGCGGCCGCGGCGATGAACGCATCGCACAGCTCGTGCCGGTCGGGCAGGTCCGAGACCGCGATCGGACCGCCGGCGCCGTGCCACTCGCTCGCGCCGCGGCTGTTGTCCTCGGACTTCTTGAAGTACGGCAGCAGCGCGTCGAAGTTCCAGCCCGGCACGCCCCAGCCGTCGTAGTCCTCGCGCTGCCCGCGCACGTGCACCAGCCCGTTGATCGACGAGGAGCCTCCGAGCACCTTGCCGCGCGGGGTGAAGACGCGCCGGCCGTTCAGGGCGGGCTCCGGCTCCGACTCGTACGCCCAGTTGACGTCGGTGCGCGTGAAGAGCTTCCCGTAGCCGAGCGGGACGTGGATCCAGAACGCCGTGTCGCGCGGCCCCGCCTCCAGCAGCAGCACGGTCGTGCGCCGGTCGGCGCTGAGCCGGTTGGCGAGCACGCAGCCGGCCGAGCCGGCGCCGACGATCACATAGTCGTAGGTGCTCATTGCGGCGCAAGGATGCCAGAGGCGGCCGACTGGCGCCGCGACCGGGGTTGCGGGCGGCGGTGATATGAAGTATTGTGCGTATTACGAACAATAAGTCCGGAGCCCGGGATATGTCGAGCCCTCTCGTTCAGAAGCCCGCGTCGGCGCGCAAGCCGCCCCGGACGGTCAGGCCGGCGCGCGCGCTCGGACCCCGTGCCGCGCCCGCGACCGCGAGCGACCCGAAAGACCCCGCGCTCGTGGCGCTCGGCGAGCGGGCGCGCGCCCTGCGTGCGCGCCGCGGGCTGACGCGAAAGGCCGTGGCCGAGGCCGCGGACATCTCCGAGCGCTACCTCGCGAATCTCGAGTACGGCCTGGGCAACGCGTCGCTCCTCGTCCTGCAGCAGCTCGCCGGGGCGCTGCAGTGCCCGCTCGCCGAGCTGACCGGCGACGTGACGACCTCGTCGCCGGAATGGTTGCTGATCCGCGAGCTGCTGGAGCACCGCGACGAGGCGGCCCTGCGCCGCGTGCGCGTGGCGATCGGCGAGATGCTGGGGACCGGCGGCGCCGGCGCGCCGCGCAGCCCGCGCGTCGCGCTCGTGGGTCTGCGCGGGGCGGGCAAGTCCACCCTCGGGCAGATGCTCGCCGACGACCTCGCCTTCCCGTTCGTCGAGCTGAGCCGCGAGATCGAGCAGTTCGCCGGCTGCACCATTTCGGAGATCCAGGCGCTGTACGGCATGAACGCCTATCGCCGCTACGAGCGGCGCGCGCTCGAGGAGGCGATCCAGATCCATTCCGAGGCGGTGATCGCCACCCCCGGCGGCCTCGTGTCCGATCCGGCGACCTTCAATCTGCTCCTGACGCACTGCACGTCGGTGTGGCTGCACGCCGACCCCGAGGACCACATGAAGCGCGTCACGGCGCAGGGCGACCTGCGCCCGATGGCCGACAGCAACGAGGCGATGGACGACCTGAAACGCATCCTCGCCGGGCGGGCCGCCTTCTACTCCAAGGCCGAGTTCAAGCTGGACACGAGCGCGCAGCCCCTCCAGCCGACCTTCCTCGCCCTGCGCGCGCTGGTGCGCCGGGCGCTGCAGCTGCCGCGCTGACCCTGCGGCCGACATGAATAAAAGTGCTTGACGCCCGAAGAGAACATGCATTATGATGCGTGCTCCTGCTGGCCGCCCTGCACTTTGGTTCTAGACCCACCGGAGACCCGCCCGTGAGCGCCAATCCCCGCGTCGACTATCAAACGAACCCTTCCCAGTACCGGCACTGGTCGCTGAAGTTCGACGGCCCGGTGGCCACGCTCGCGGCCGATTTCGACGAGAACGCCGGCCTGCGCCCGGGCTACAAGCTGAAGCTCAACAGCTACGACCTGGGCGTGGACATCGAGCTGAACGACGCGCTCAACCGCATCCGCTTCGAGCACCCCGAGGTGCGCACGGTGGTGATCACCAGCCTGAAGGACAAGGTGTTCTGCTCGGGCGCGAACATCTTCATGCTCGGGGTGTCGAGCCACGCCTGGAAGGTGAACTTCTGCAAGTTCACGAACGAGACCCGCAACGGCCTGGAGGACTCGTCCCGCCACTCCGGGCTCAAGTTCCTCGCCGCGGTCAACGGTGCCTGCGCGGGCGGCGGGTACGAGCTCGCGCTCGCGTGCGACGAGATCATCCTGGTCGACGACCGCTCGAGCGCGGTGAGCCTGCCCGAGGTCCCGCTGCTCGGCGTGCTGCCGGGCACCGGCGGCCTGACGCGCGTCACCGACAAGCGCCACGTGCGGCACGACCTGGCCGATCTCTTCTGCACCACCACCGAGGGCGTGCGCGGCCAGAAGGCGAAGGACTGGCGCCTGGTGGACGACATCGCGAAACCCGCGGTGTTCGCGCAGAAGGTCCGGGAGCGGGCGCTCGAGCTCGCGCAGCGGAGCGACCGGCCGGCGCACGCGCAGGGCGTCGCGCTGACCCCGCTCGCGCGCACGATCGAGGCCGACGCGCTGCGCTACGGCCACGTCACGGTCGAGATCGACCGCGCCCGGCGCACCGCCACGCTGACCGTCTCCGGACCGTCGGGCGCGCAGCCGGCCACGATCGACGCGATCGTCGCCGCCGGCGCCGGCTGGTATCCCCTCGCCCTCGCGCGCGAGCTGGAGGACGCGAGCCTCTCGATGCGCACCAACGAGCTCGACATCGGCACCTGGCTCGTCAAGACGCGGGGCGACGCGGCGGCGGTGCTCGCGACCGACGCCCTGCTGATCGCGCACAAGGACCACTGGTTCGTGCGCGAGACGATCGGCCTGCTGCGCCGCACGCTGAGCCGGCTCGACGTCACCTCGCGCAGCCTGTTCGCCCTGATCGAGCCCGGCTCGTGTTTCGCCGGCACCTTCCTCGAGCTCGCGCTCGCGTGCGACCGCAGCTACATGCTCGCCCTGCCCGACGACCCGGCGCGCGCGCCGCGGATCACCGTCGCGGAGACGAACTTCGGGCTCTACCCGATGGCCACCGGGCAGAGCCGCCTCGGTCGGCGCTATTATGAGGACCCGACCGCGCTCGAGGCGGTGCGCGCCCGGGCCGGGCAGCCGCTCGACGCCGGCGCGGCTCTCGCGCTCGGCCTCGTGACCTCGAGCCCGGACGACATCGACTGGACCGACGAGGTGCGCCTCGCGACCGAGGAGCGCGCGGCGATGTCGCCCGACGCCCTCACCGCCATGGAGGCCAACCTGCGCTTCAACGGTCCCGAGAACCTGTTCACGCGCGTCTTCGGCCGCCTCACCGCCTGGCAGAACTGGATCTTCCAGCGCCCCAACGCGGTCGGCGACAAGGGCGCGCTCAAGGTCTACGGCAAGGGCGAGAAGGCCGCGTTCGACTGGAACCGCGTCTAGCCGCCGGGCGCCGCGCATCGATCACCGATCACCAACACGGGAAATCCCATGGCCGCCATCGACTACAGCGAGAAGATCCCGAACAACGTCAACCTGGGCGAGGACCGCACGCTCCAGCGCGCCCTCGAGCAGTGGCAGCCCAACTACCTGCACTGGTGGCGGGACATGGGACCGGAAGGCGCGCAGGAGCTCGACGTCTACCTGCGCACCGCCGTGAGCGTCGATCCCCAGGGCTGGGCGCAGTTCGGCTACGTGAAGATGCCCGACTACCGCTGGGGCATCTTCCTCAATCCGGCCGATCCGAACCGCAAGATCCACTTCGGCGACCACCTGGGCGAGAGCGCGTGGCAGGACGTCCCCGGCGAGCACCGCGCGAACCTGCGCCGCATCATCGTCACGCAGGGCGACACCGAGCCGGCCTCGGTCGAGCAGCAGCGCCATCTCGGCCTGACCTGCCCGAGCCAGTACGACCTGCGCAACCTGTTCCAGGTGAACGTCGAGGAGGGCCGCCACCTGTGGGCGATGGTCTACCTCCTGCACAAGTATTTCGGCCGCGACGGCCGCGAGGAAGGCGAGGCGCTGCTCGCGCGCCGCAGCGGCGACCAGGACAACCCGCGCATCCTGCAGGCGTTCAACGAGAAGACGCCGGACTGGCTCGCGTTCTTCATGTTCACCTACTTCACCGACCGCGACGGCAAGTTCCAGCTGTGCGCGCTGGCCGAGAGCGGCTTCGACCCGCTCGCGCGCACGACGCGCTTCATGCTCACCGAGGAGGCGCACCACATGTTCGTCGGCGAGAGCGGCGTGTCGCGCGTGATCCAGCGCACCTGCCAGGCGATGAACGAACTGAAGACCGACGACCCGGCCGCGCTGCGCGCCGCGGGCGTGATCGACCTGCCCACGATCCAGCGCTACCTCAATTTCCACTTCAGCGTCACGATCGACCTTTTCGGCGCCGACGAGTCGAGCAACGCCGCGATCTTCTACAGCTCCGGGCTGAAGGGCCGCTTCGACGAGGGCAAGCGCACCGACGATCACCTGCTGAAGGGCGCGACCTACAGGATCCTGCAGGTGCAGGACGGCCGGCTCGTCGAGAAGGAGGTGCCGATGCTCAACGCGCTCAACGAGGTGCTGCGCGACGACTACATCCGGGACTCGATCGCGGGCATCGAGCGCTGGAACAGGGTGATCGAAAAGACGGGCGTGCCCTTCCGCCTGAAGGCGCCGCACAAGGCCTTTCACCGCAACATCGGCTCGCTCGCGGGCGTGAAGGTGTCGCCGGACGGGCGCGTGGTGTCCGACCAGGAGTGGAACGCCAGCGTCGCGCAGTGGCTCCCCTCCGACGCCGACCGCGCCTTCGTCGGGTCGCTCATGGGCCGCGTGGTCGAGCCCGGCAAGTTCGCCAACTGGATCGCCCCGCCGGTGATGGGCATCAACCGCCAGCCGGTGGACTTCCAGTACGTGCGCTTCAACTGAGCCCCGCGCCCGGCGGCGCGGCCCCCCGGGCCGAAGGAGTGAGCGACGTGGACATGGCCGATGCGCGGGTCCTCCGGCAGCACCTGATCGACCCGGAGATCTGCATTCGCTGCAACACGTGCGAGGCGACCTGCCCGATCGGGGCGATCACGCACGACGAGCGCAACTACGTCGTGGACCCGGCCAAGTGCCAGTTCTGCCGCGCCTGCATCCCGCCCTGCCCGACCGGGGCGATCGACAACTGGCGTACCGTGCCGCGCGAGCGCGCCTACAGCGTCGCCGCGCAGCTCGGCTGGGATGTCCTGCCGCGCGAGCTGGCGGCCGAGGAGCTGGCGGCGGCGGGCGTAGCGGCCGACGCCGTGCTCGCGGCCGAGCCGGTGGCACCCGCCGCGATGCCGGCGGCCGCCGAGGAGGCCGCCGCATTCAACGGCGCGCTCTACGGCGCCACGACCCCGCCCTGGTCCGCCGCACACGCGTACACCAACCTGTACGGACCGAAGGCGCCGCAGAAGTTCATCACCGCGACCGTCGCCGGCAACCTGCGCGTCACCGCCGTCGGCCACGAATACGACACGCATCACGTCGTGCTCGACTTCGGCGCGCTGCCCTTTCCGGTGCTCGAGGGGCAGTCGATCGGCATCATCCCGCCCGGCACCGACGCCGGCGGCCGGCCGCACCACCCGCGCCAGTACTCGGTGGCGAGCCCGCGCAACGGCGAGCGGCCGGGCTACAACAACCTCTCGCTGACGATCAAGCGCGTGCTGGAGGACTACCAGGGCCGCCCGGTGCGCGGCGTGGCGTCGAATTACATGTGCGATCTCGCCCGCGGGGACAAGGTGCAGGTGATCGGCCCGTTCGGCGCGAGCTTCCTGATGCCGAACCACCCGCGCTCGAGCATCGTGATGATCTGCACCGGGACCGGCAGCGCGCCGATGCGCGCCATGACCGAGTGGCGCCGCCGCCTGCGGGCGAGCGGCAAGTTCGAGGGCGGCAAGCTGATGCTATTCTTCGGCGCCCGCACCAAGGAGGAGCTGCCGTACTTCGGCCCGCTGCAGAACCTGCCGAAGGACTTCATCGACATCAACTTCGCCTTCTCGCGCACGCCGGGGCAGCCGAAACGCTACGTCCAGGACGCCATGCGCGAGCGCGCCGCCGACCTGGCGCCGCTGCTGACCGATCCGAACGCCTACTTCTACGTGTGCGGACTGAAGGCGATGGAGGAAGGCGTGGTGCTCGCGCTGCGCGACGTCGCGCAGCAGGCCGGCCTCGCCTGGGACGCGGTGGCCGCGGCGCTGAAGAACGAGGCGCGGCTGCATCTGGAGACATACTGATGAACGCATCGCTCACCCAACCCGGCGCGCGCCGATGACTCCCGGCGCGCTGGACGGGGCACCGCTGCTGGTCGTCGGCGCGGGCATCATGGGCGCGGGCATCGCGCAGGTGGCGGCACAGGCCGGGCATCGCGTGCGCCTGTTCGACGCGCGCGAGGGCGCGGCGGCGCAGGCGAAGGCGAAGCTGGCCGCCACGCTCGACGGGCTCGCCGCCAAGGGCAAGCTCACGGCGGACGCCGCGGGCGCGACGATGGCGCGCATCGAGCCGGTCGCCGCGCTCGGCGCGGCGGCGGGCGTGAGCCTCGTGATCGAGGCGATCGTCGAGGACCTGGAGGCGAAGCGCGCCCTCTTCGCCGAGCTCGAGTCGCTGGTCGGCGCCGACTGCGTGATCGCGACCAACACCTCCTCGATCTCGGTCACCGCGCTCGCGCGCGGAATGAAGCTTCCGGGGCGCCTGGTCGGCATGCACTTCTTCAACCCGGTGCCGCTGATGAAGCTGGTGGAGGTGGTGTCCGGGCTGCACACCGAGCGCGCGGTGGCCGACGCGATCTTCGAGCTGAGCAGGAAGTGGGGCAAGGTGCCGGTGCACGCGCGCTCGACGCCGGGCTTCATCGTCAACCGGATCGCGCGCCCCTTCTACGCCGAGACGCTCGCCCTGCTGTTCGAGCAGGCGGCGGCGCCGGAGGTGCTCGATGCGTGCTTCCGCGGCGCGGGCTTCCGGATGGGACCCTGCGAGCTGATCGACCTCGTCGGCCACGACACCAACTTCGCGGTCACGCAGTCGGTGTACGCGGCCAACTTCTACGACAAGCGCTACGTGCCCTCGCTCGTCCAGCGCGAGATGGTCGACGGCGGCCTGCTCGGGCGCAAGAGCGGGCGCGGCTTCTATCGCTACCCCGAGGGGGCGCCGGCGCTGCCGCGGGTCGCCCACGAGGCGCCGGTCGCCCCGCGCGAGATCACCGTGCACGGCGACGGGCGGGTCGCCGACTGGCTCGCGGCGCGAATCGCCGACCGGCGACCGGCGCGGGAGGCGCGTAGCCCGTGGACCGGCCTCGCGCTCGACGGGGCGCGACTGGTGGTGACCGACGGGCGCCGCGCCGCCGAGCTGGCGGCCGCGCTTGGCACGAACGACGTCGCGGTCTTCGACCGGCCGCTGACGGCGGGCGACCCGGCCGGCGCGGCGATCGCCTACGCCGTCGCGGACCGGGCCTCCGAGCGCTGGCGGGCGCAGTCGCCCGCCTGGCTCGCCGCACTCGGTTTCGCGCCGCAGCCGGTGGCCGACACGCCGGGACTGGTGGTCGCCCGCACGGTCGCCATGCTCATCAACGAAGCGGCCGACGCGGTGCTGCAGGGGGTCTGCACGCCGGAAGGCGCCGACGCGGCGATGAAGCTCGGGGTGAACTACCCGGCCGGGCCGTTCGAGTGGCTGGCGGGCTGGAGCGCCGCAGGGGTCGCAGCGATGCTCGACGCCCTGGATGCGCAGTATCGCGGGGAGCGGTATCGCCTCAGCGGCTGGCTGCTGCGGCACGTCTGAGCGACAAGCGGTCAGATCGGGGCCTGGCTGGTCCAGGCGGCGCGATTTCCCGCCGCGCTCGCGCCTAGCGCGCGTCGGCGCGCACCAGGTCGGCGCCCTTCTCCCCGATCATGACGGTCGCGGCGTTCGTGTTGCCGGACACGACGGTCGGCATCACCGAGGCGTCGATCACGCGCAGGCCGTCCACGCCGCGCACGCGCAGGCGCGGATCCACGACCGCCGTCGCGTCCGCGCCGATGCGGCACGTGCCGCACGGGTGGTAGCCCGACGTGCCGAAGTTGCGCACGGCGTCCAGGATCTCGTCGTCGCTGCGCACCGTCGGACCGGGCTGGTGCTCCGCCAGCACGTACGGGGCGAGCGACGGCGTGGCGGCGAGACGGCGCACGAACTTCGCGCCCGCCACCATGATGCGGCGGTCGTACTCGGTCGCGAGGTAGTCCGGCTTGAGCGCCGGCGCCGCGAGCGGATCCGGCGAGCGGATCTCGACCGCGCCGCGGCTCGTGGGGCGCATCGGGTAGTAGACGAGCGTGAACCCGGGCCACCGATGCGGCGCCGCCCCGCGGCTCTC
>JAGVSZ010000094.1 GCA_019137045.1 Betaproteobacteria bacterium | reverse complement strand
CGCGATGCCGCGTATCCTAGCGGCCCCGAATAGCCGGAGCCGTCGTGGCGACCACGCTCTCACCGCGCGCCTTTCTCGCCAATCTCCCCCTTTTCCGCGAGCTCGCCCCCGAGCAGCTCGACCGCATGGCCGCGCACACCCGCCAGGTGCGCGCCGAGCGCGGCGAGATCCTGTTCCACCGCGGCGCCCCGGTGAGCGGCTTCCACGCGATCGTGTACGGCCAGGTGAAGCTCGCGTTCGTCTCCGCCGGCGGCGACGAGAAAGTGGTCGAGATCCTCGGCCCGGGCCAGAGCTTCGGCGAGGCGGTGATGTTCATGAAGCGGCCGCACGTGGTCACCGCGCAGGCGCTCGCCGACTCGCTGCTGCTCTTCGTCGAGCGCGAGGCGGTGTTCGAAGAGATCAAGCGCGACCCGGACTTCGCCGCGCGCATGATCGCCGGCCTGTCGCGGCGGCTGCACCACCTCGTCGGCGACCTGGAGGCGTACTCGATGCGCTCGGGCACCGAGCGCGTGATCGGGTACCTGCTCTCGACCGGCGCGGACGGCGTGCCGGCGAGCGGCGCGTGCGACATCACGCTGCCCACGACCAAGGGCGTGGTCGCCTCGCGCCTCAACCTCACGCAGGAGCACTTCTCGCGCATCCTGCACGACCTCACCACCGCCGGTCTCATCAAGGTGCGCGGGCGCACCGTCCACATCCTCGACGTGGAGCGGCTGCGCGGCCACTCCACCTAGCGGCCGGGCGCGCGCTTGACTCCCGGGCGACGCAGCGCCGCGGCGCTGGCCGCGGCGACGGCGGTCAACCTGCCGTTCGGCACGATCTACGCCTTCAGCGTGTTCCTGAAGCCGATGGAGGCGCTGCTCGGCGCCACCCGGGCGGAGATGAGCTTCGTCTTCGGCCTCGCCACCGTCACCCTCACCGTCGGCATGAACTTCGCGCCGCGGCTCTACCGCCGGCTCGCGCCGGTTCCGCTCGCGCTCGCGTGCGGCGCCGCGAGCGGCGCCGGGCTGTGGCTCGCCGCCTCGGCGGCGAGCTTCGCGCAGTTCGCGCTCGGCTACGGCGTGCTGTTCGGGCCGGGCGCGGGCGTGCTCTTCATCGTGTCGCAACAGGCGGTGAACCAGACCGTCGTCGGGCGGCGCGGGCTCGCGAACGGCTACGTCGTGAGCCTCTACCCGCTCGGCGCCATGCTCGGCGCGCCCGCCTTCGGCTGGTCGATCCAGGCTTTCGGCGTGCGGCCCACGCTCGCCGGCCTCGGCGTCGTCGTGCTGCTCGGCTGCGCCGTCGCGGCCGCCCTCCTGCGCGCCGCCGCGATCCGCATGCACGACGATGGGGCCGCGGGCGGGCACGAGCGCCTGGGAGGAACGTTCTACCTGCTGACCACCGTGTTCTTCCTCGCCGCGGCGGCGGGCCTGATGGTGCTCAGCCAGGCCGCCGCCATGGTGCAGGCCTACGGCGGCGGCGCCGCGCTCGCGGTGGGCGCGACGACCTTCATCACCGGCGCGGTCGGCGCCGCCCGCATCGGCGGGGGATGGCTCGTGGACCACTTCGCGGCGGCGCGGGTCGGCATCGGCGCGCACGCCTGCTCGCTCGCAGGCGCCGTCGCGCTGAGCCTGGTGCCCTCGCCGGCGATCGCGGCCGTCGCGCTCGCGCTGATCGGGATCGGGTACGGGATCGTGTCGGGCCTCGCCGCCGGCGCGATCGGGCAGTACTGGCACAAGAACCAGTTCGGCCTCGTCGCGAGCCGCCTCTACATCGCCTGGTGCACGGCGGCGATCAGCCTGCCGGTGCTCGCGGGGGCGCTCTTCGACCGCACGGGCAGCTATGCGTCGGCGGTGTGGATCGCCGCGGGGATCAACGTGCTCGGGATGCTCGTCGCGCGCCGGCTGCCGGCGCGCGGGTAGGAAGGCCCGGCCGCGCGGCTCAGGCGCGCGCCGGCGGCTTCGCCTTGTCCCAGATCCGGATCTCGAACCGGCCGTCGTCGAACATTTCCGTCGTCCAGGCGTAGCCGTTGCGCTCCAGCACGCCGTAGAGCGGGAACGGCTCGCGCGTGAGGATCAGCAGCACGTCGTCGCCCGGCTTCAGCTCGCACAGCGCCTCCATCACGCGCTCGAACGGCTCGGGCGGCTCGAGGTCGCGCGCATCGATGACGACCGTCATCGCGCCGCGTTCCGGTGGATCACCCCGACGCCCACCGCGAGCACCACGGTCGCGGCGATCTGTACGGCCAGCCCGACGACGAGCGACGGCGGCCACAGGACGATCGCGGCGACGGCGGCGAGCGCTGCGCCGACGCGCGCCCAGCCGAGCGCGGGGCCGCCCCGCCCCCGGCTCGGCAGCGGCGCCACGGCGAGGCAGAGCCACCACGCCAGGGCCACCATCGCCAGCCCTCCGAG
>JAGVSZ010000104.1 GCA_019137045.1 Betaproteobacteria bacterium | reverse complement strand
CCGCGGGCTCATCCGTGTCGCCGGCGGCGACGAACGCGCGCATCGCCTCCGCGGTCCAGCCCGCGGCGCCCGCCGCGTCGATCTCCGCGGCGAGCGCCGGGCGGGCCGCCAGCTGCCGCTGCGCGTAGCGCGACCAGCGCAGCGCGCGGGAGAGCTCGATCGACGTCATCGGGGGGCGGGGCGGGCCGGGTCGGAGGGGGTCAAGTACAATCGCGTCGTCCGGACGGAGGGGCGCGGCGTTGTTCGTGCGCCATGCCTGCCGTCCCGGCGCGCGCCATTGTAGGCGCGCCCTGCCCACCCGGCCAATGGCGGCCGGGGCGAGATCGCCAGCCGGACCGCGCCCCGCGCGCCGCATGAACACGCTCAACGACGCCGTCCACGAGGTCGAGGAAGTCGTCCACGACGCGCTCGACGCGAGCCTGGACGAGCAGCTCCCGCCGCGCGAGCGGCGCTGGCTCGCCTGGCTGCGGCGCGCCGGCTGGGCCCTGGTCGGCCTGTACTTCCTCGTCGCGCTCTCGATGCTGGCGCTGCGGTTCTGGCTCCTGCCGGGCGTCGCCGAGCACAAGGACGCGATCGTGCAGGCGGTCGCGCGCGCGCTCGGCGAGAAGGTCACCGTGGAGCGGGTCGAGGCGGAGTGGTACGGCCTGCACCCGCGGCTCGAGCTCGGTGGCGTGAAGGTGTACGACCGGAGCGGCGCGGTCGCGCTCGAGCTCCCGTACGTGGGCGCGACGGTGGCGTGGCGCACGGTGCTCGCGCGCGAGCTGCGCTTCAAGTCGCTCGTCCTCGACCGCCCGGACCTGGACGTGCGACGCGACCCCCAGGGGCGGCTCTTCATCGCCGGGCTCGAGCTGCGGCCGTCGGACGCGCCCGAGGGCGGCGTGGCCGACTGGCTGCTCGCGCAGGGCGAGATCATCGTGCGCGACGCGCGCGTCGAGTGGCGCGACGAGCGCCGCGGGGCGCCGCCGCTCGCCCTGGAGCGCCTGAGCTTCGTGCTCGAGAACGACGGCCGCCACCACCGCTTCGCGCTGCGCGCCGAGCCGCCGCGCGCCTTCGCCTCGGCGCTCGACGTCCGCGGCGAC
The DNA here is from genome assembly GCA_019137045.1 of Betaproteobacteria bacterium. Taxonomy (GTDB): domain Bacteria; phylum Pseudomonadota; class Gammaproteobacteria; order Burkholderiales; family SG8-39; genus JAGVSZ01. The sequence goes on along the minus strand of JAGVSZ010000104.1, from coordinate 9,394 downwards.
CTGGTGGGGCGCACGGTGGAGGAGCTGGCCGAGTGGGACGGGCGCGTGTACGCGGCGCTCGATCACGTCGACCTCGCGGTCTGGCGGGCCTGGGTCGACTACCCGTTCGCGGTGCACAGCGGCCGCGGGGCGCTGCGGCTCTGGCTCGCGGTGAGCGACCGGCGGCTCACCGAGCTCGCCGCCGACCTCGCGCTCGAGGACGTGAACGCCCGGCTCGCGCCCGGCCTGCCCGCGCTCGACCTGGCGGCGGTGTACGGCCAGTTCGGCGTGCGCCAGCGCGGCGACCAGCTCGGCGTGTTCTCCTTCGTGCGCGACCCGGTGATCGCGTACGACGCCTTCGCCCGCCAGCTCGGCTTCGTGGCGCGCGACGGGCAGGGGTTCGCGCCCGCGAACTTCACCGCGAGCTGGACGCCGGCGCAGGGCCGGCTGCCGGAATCCGGCGAGTTCGCCGCCGCCGCGATCGACCTCGCGCCGCTCGCGCTCCTGAGCGGGCGCGTGCCGCTGCCGGAGAAGCTGCGCGTCGCGCTCGCGGCGATGGCGCCGGAGGGGCGCTTCGCCGACGTGCGCTTCAGGTGGACCGGCGCGATCGCGCAGCCGGACGCGTTCAGCGCGCGCGGGCGCTTCAGCGACCTCGGCATGCAGCCCTACGCGGCGGCGCCCGGGTTCGCGCGCCTGTCCGGCCAGTTCGAGGTGACCGAGGAGCGCGGCAGCGCCACCCTGAACACCGCGCGCAGCGCGCTCCGGTTCGCCGGCGTGCCGGTGGAAGACGCGATCCCGCTCGACGTCCTGCGGGCGCGCGTGCAGTGGTCGCTCCAGGGCGGCGCGCTGGAGGTGAGGGTCGAGGACCTCGCCGCATCGGGGCCGGAGTTCGCCGCCACCGGGAACGCCGTCTACCGCCGCGCCGGCGACGGGGCGCAGTCGGTGGACATCGCGCTCGGCGCCACGCGGATGGACGGGCGCGCCGTGCGGCGGTACATCCCCGGCATCCGCGCGGACACCGACGCGTGGCTCAAGCGCGCGATCGTCGCCGCGCCGCTGACCGACGTGCAGTTCCGCCTGCGCGGCGACCTCGACGACTTCCCCTTCGACGATCCGGCGCGCGGCGAATTCCGCGCGAGCGGGCGCGTCACCGCCGGCACGCTCGAGTACGCGCCGGGCTGGCCGCCGCTCGCCGGCGTCACGGCGGACATCGTGCTCGCGGGCCGCAAGCTGACCATCACCAGCCCGCGCGCGAGCACCTACGGCCTCGCGGTCGAGCGCGCCGTGGCGGTCATTCCCGACCTGATCGGGCCCTCCGTGCTGCACGTCGACGGGCGCACCGGGGGGCCGCTCGCCGACTACCTGCGGTTCATCGGCGCGAGCCCGGTGCGCGGGTTCATCGAGGGCGCGACCGACGGCTGGTCGGGCGAGGGCGGCGCGCAGCTCGCCCTGCGCCTCGAGCTGCCGCTCGCGGCGCTGGAGAAAGCGCAGGTCGCCGGCACGTTCCGGTTCGCCGGCAACGGCCTGACGATGGGGCCGGGCGAGGCGCCGCTCGCCGCGGTGAACGGCACGGTGGAGTTCACCGAGTCCGCCGTGACGGCGCGCGACGTCACCGCCCGGACGCTCGGGGGAAGCGTCGCCGTCGAGGTCGCGACGCGCGACGGCGCCACCGTGGCGAGCGCTCGGGGCACGGTGGACGCCGCCGAGCTCGCCCGTCACGCCCGCCTCCCGTTCGCCGCCGCGCTGCGCGGGCCGCTCGAGTTCCGGTTCAGCGAGTCCGGGCGCATCGGCGCGCGCACGACCCTGTTCGAGTCGTCGCTCGCCGGCGTCGCGATCGACCTGCCGGCGCCGCTCGGCAAGGCCGCGGACGAGTCCCGGCCGCTGCGGATCGAGCGCCGGCCGCTCCCCGCGGAGGACGGCGCGCCGGCGCGGCGCGAGAGCGTCGCGCTGTCGGTCGGAAACCTGGTGAGCGCGGAGGGCATCCTGCGCGTCGCGGACGGCCGGACGACGATCGAGCGCGCCGGCGTCGGGCTGGGCGACGTCGGCGTGCAGACGCCCGACCGCCCCGGGGTGTTCGTCGCCGGCAACCTGAAGACGCTCGACCTCGACCGGCTGCTGCCCTTCCTCACCGACGTCGCGTCGCAGGGCAGCGGCGCCGGCGCCGCGCTCACCGCGCTCAGCCTGCGCGCCGGGACGCTCACGGTGATCGGGCGCCAGTTCCACGACGTCTCGGTCAAGGCGCAGTTCTCCAGCGCCCAGACCTGGCAGGCGACGGTCGATGCGCGCGAGATGGCGGGCGAGGTCGCCTGGCGGCCCGAGGGGCACGGGCTCGTCACGGCGCGTCTGAAGCACCTCGCGCACCCGGACGCCGCGCACGATGCGCTGCCGGGCGCCGGCACCGCCACGCGCCTGCCGGCGCTCGACGTCGTCGCCGAGCGCTATCTCGTGCAGGGGCGCGACCTCGGCCGGCTGGAGCTCGACGCGGTCAACGAGCACAGCGGCTGGCGGCTCGGCAAGCTCGCGCTCACCGCGCCGGAGGGCGCGATCAGCGCGCAGGGGTTGTGGCGGCCGGGCGCCTCCGGCGAGGCGGACGAGACCGACCTGCACGTCACGGTCCGCGCGGACGACGCGGGCAAGTACCTCGCGCGGTTCGGGCAGCCGGACACGCTCGCGCGCGGGAGCGCGGACATCGACGCGCGCGTGCGCTGGCGCGGCCCGATCTCAGGGCTCGACTTCCCGACCCTGAACGGCACGGTGAACTTCCGCGCCGAGCGGGGGCAGTTCGTGAAGCTGCAGCCCGGGGTCGGCCGCCTCCTCGGCGTCCTCTCGCTCCAGTCGCTGCCGCGCCGCATCTCGCTCGACTTCAACGACATCTTCAGCGAGGGCTTCGCGTTCGACACCATCCAGGGCACCGCCACGATCGTGCGCGGGGTCGCGCGCACGGAGGACCTGACCATGGTCGGACCGGCGGCGACGATCGCGATCACCGGGCAGGCGGACCTCGCGCGCGAGACCCAGGAGCTCGCGGTGCGCGTCGTCCCGGCGGTGGGCGACAGCGTCGCGGCCGCCGCGGCGGTGGCGCTGCTCAATCCGATCGTCGGCATCGGGGCGCTGCTCGCGCAGCGCCTGCTGAAGGACCCGATCGGGCAGCTGCTCGCCTACCAGTACCGCGTGACCGGGCCGTGGGACGATCCCAAGGTCGAGCGGGTCGCCGCGCCGAAGTCCGCCCCCGAGCCCGATGGGCTCGGGGCCAAGCCCGGGCCGCAGTGAGCCGCGCGCGCCCCCATGACTGATCCCTTCCGCGTCGCCGCGGTGCAGATGGTGTCCGAGCCCGCGCTCGCGCCGAACCTCGCGGCGGCGGGCGAACTCGTCGCCGACGCCGCGGCGCAGGGCGCGCGCCTGGTGGTGCTGCCCGAGTGGTTCTGCCAGATGGGCCGCTCCGAGCGCGACAAGCTCGCGCTGCGCGAGGCCGACGGCGACGGGCCGATCCAGGCGTTCCTCGCGCGCACCGCGGCCCGGCACCGCGTGTGGCTGATCGCGGGCACCGTGCCGCTGCCGGCGCGCGACCCGCAGAAGGTGCGCAACAGCTGCCTCGCGTACGACGCGGACGGGCGGCGGGTCGCGCGCTACGACAAGATCCACCTCTTCGGCTTCGCCGACACCGACCGCGAGTACCGCGAGGCGGCGACGATCGAGCCCGGCGATCAGCCGGTGGCGATCGACTCGCCCTTCGGGCGCATCGCGCTGTCGATCTGCTACGACGTGCGCTTCCCCGAGCTCTATCGCCGGCTCGCGCCGATGGACCTGATCGTGATCCCCTCGGCGTTCACCGCGACCACCGGCGCGGCGCACTGGGACCTGCTGGTGCGCGCGCGCGCGGTGGAGAACCTCGCGTGGGTGATCGCGCCGGCCCAGGGCGGCGACCACCTCAACGGGCGCAGGACGCACGGGCACACGATGATCGTGAGCCCGTGGGGCGACGCGGTCGCGCGCCGCGCGCACGGCGCCGGGGTTGTGGTCGCCGACATCGACCCCAACTACCAGCGCGAGGTGCGCGCGCGCCTGCCCGCGCTCGCGCACCGGGTGCTCTGAGAGACCCCGCGCACGACGCGGAGAGGCGGGCGGCGGCCGCGGCGGGCCGGCCGGCCGCTTGTGTATCCTCCCGACCGCCACCCGAACCGATTGCCGGAAGGCCGATGCGCGCGACCCAGGAACCGCTCCCCCACACCGCGACCCAGGAACAGCTCCTGCGCACCGCGACCCAGACCCTGCTCGCGCCCTACGAGCTCGCCGCGCCGCAGCTCGACCAGGTGTTCGGGCTGATCATGGCGCGCAGGGTCGACTACGCCGACCTCTACTTCCAGTACCTGCGCACCGAGGGCTGGAGCCTGGAGGAGGGCATCGTCAAGTCGGGCAGCTTCAGCATCGACTCGGGCGTCGGGGTGCGCGCGGTCGCGGGCGAGAAGACCGCGTTCGCCTACTCCGACGTGATCAGCCTGCCGGCGCTCAAGGACGCGGCCGGGGCGGCGCGCGCGATCGCGCGCGCCGGCGGGCGCAGCCCGCGGTCGGTCGCGCGCGCCGGCGGCGGACGCCACCTGTACCCGGCGCTCGACCCGCTCGCGTCGCTCGCCGACGGCGAGAAGGTGCGGCTGCTCGAGCGGCTGGAACGGCTGTGCCGCGCGCGCGACCCGCGGGTGGTGCAGGTGATGGCCACGCTCGCCGGCGTGTACGAGGTGGTCCTCGTGCTGCGCTCGGACGGGGTGACCGCGGCCGACGTGCGCCCGCTCGTGCGCCTGTCGCTGCAGGTGATCGTGGAGCAGGACGGCCGGCGGGAGCAGGGAAGCTGGGGCGGGGGCGGGCGCTTCGACTACGCGTACTTCACCGACGAGCTGATCGCGCAGTACGCGACCAAGGCGGTGGACATGGCGCTGCTCAACCTCGAATCGCGCCCGGCCCCGGCGGGGACGATGACCGTGGTGCTCGGTCCCGGCTGGCCGGGCGTGCTGCTGCACGAGGCGGTGGGGCACGGCCTGGAGGGCGATTTCAACCGCAAGGGCTCGTCCGCTTTCACCGGGCGCATCGGCGAGCGCGTCGCGGCGCCGGGCGTGACGGTGGTCGACGACGGGACGATCCCGACCCGGCGCGGCTCGCTCAACGTCGACGACGAGGGCAACCCGACCCAGTGCACGACGCTGATCGAGAACGGCGTGCTGCGCGGGTACATCCAGGACAGCATGAACGCGCGGCTGATGAAGATGCCGCTCACCGGCAACGGGCGGCGCGAGTCCTACGCGCACACGGTCATGCCGCGCATGACCAACACCTACATGCTGGCCGGCGACCGCGACCCGCGCGAGATCATCGCCTCGGTCGGGCGCGGCATCTACGCGGTCAACTTCGGCGGCGGGCAGGTGGACATCACCAGCGGCAAGTTCGTGTTCTCGATGTCCGAGGCCTACCTGATCGAGAACGGCAAGCCCACCCATCCGCTCAAGGGCGCGACGCTGATCGGCAACGGTCCGGACGCGCTCACGCGCGTGAGCATGATCGGCAACGACCTCGCGCTCGACGCCGGCGTGGGCACCTGCGGCAAGGAGGGGCAGAGCGTGCCGGTGGGCGTGGGACAGCCGACGCTGCGCATCGACGGGCTGACCGTCGGCGGGACGGCGTAGCGCGCCGGTCCACCGCGCGGCCGCGTCGCGCGTTGGATGGCGCTGCGAGGAGAGCGGCGAATGGCCCGGGACGAGTACGAGATCTACTGCCCGAAGTGCGCCTGGCGCCCGCAGCCCGGGGACCGCTGGGCGTGCGAGCCGTCGTGCGGCACGGTGTGGAACACCTTCTGGACGCGCGGCCTGTGCCCCGGCTGCGGCAAGCAGTGGCGCGACACCCAGTGCCTCGCGTGCCGGGCGTTCTCCCCGCACAAGCAGTGGTACCACGCGCCGCGCCGCGCCCGGCCGGGGCGCACGCGCAGGCGCGAGACCGACACCGTGAGCTGAGCGCGCGGCGGCCGGGCGCGGCGCGCTACTCCTCGGCCTCCTGCCCCCGCGCCGCCTTGTACTCGGCCGCGAGCTGCGCCTGCACGTTCGGCGGCACCGCCTCGTAGTGCGCGAGCGTCATCGAGTAGGAGCCCTGGCCGCCGGTCACCGACTTCAGGCGGTTCGCGTACCCGTTCAGCTCCGACAGCGGCACCAGGCCGCGGATCGCGCTCGTGCCCGGCCCGAGCGAGTCGGTGCCGGTGATCTGCCCGCGCTTGCCCGAGAGGTCGCCGGCGAGGTCGCCCATGCAGTGCTCGGGACAGACGATCTCGATGTTGACGATCGGCTCGAGCACGATCGGGCGCGCCTTCTCGAGCGCGTCCAGGAACGCCTTGCGCCCGGCCGACACGAACGCCACCTCCTTCGAGTCGACCGGGTGGTGCTTGCCGTCGTACACGATCACGCGCAGGTCCTGCATCGGATAGCCGGCGACCGCGCCCGCGGCGAGCACCTGCTGCACGCCCTTCTCGACCGCGGGGATGAACTGGTTGGGGATGACCCCGCCCTTCGACTGGTCGAGGAACTCGAATCCCGCCCCGCGCGCGAGCGGCTCGACGCGCAGGTAGACCTCGCCGAACTGGCCGGCGCCGCCGGTCTGCTTCTTGTGGCGCGCGTGGCCCTCGGCCCTGGCGGTGATCGTCTCGCGGAACGGGATGCGCGGCGGCCGCGTGTTGACCTCGACCTTGTACTGCGTGCCCATGCGCTCCAGGATCGAGCGCACGTGCAGGTCGCCCAGGCCGCGGATGACCGTCTCGTGCGTGCTGGGGTCGTGGTCGACCTGGAAGGTCGGGTCCTCGGCCGCGATCTTGTGGAACGCCTCCGAGATCTTCTGCTCGTCGCCGCGCTTCTTCGGCTCGATCGCGAGCCCGTACATCGGCGTCGGGAACTCGAGCGCCCGCATGTGGATGTGGTCCTCGTCGTGCGAGTCGTGCAGCACGCAGTCGAACGCGATCTCGTCCACCTTCGCCACCGCCGCGATGTCGCCCGGCACCGCCTCGTTGGTCTCGACGTGCTCCTTGCCCTGCAGCACGAAGAGGTGGCCGACCTTGAACGGCTTGCGCCCCTCGCCCACGAAGAGCTGCGTGTCCTTGGTCACCGTGCCCTGGTGCACGCGGAAGATCCCGAGCTTGCCGACGTACGGGTCGTTCAGCACCTTGAACACGTGCGCGAGCACGTGCTTCTTCGGGTCGGGGACGGAGGCGAACTCCCGCGCCGCCTCGCCCTCGCCGCGGTAGAAGAGCGGCGGATTGCCCTCGCCCGGATGCGGCAGGTGGCGCGCGAACACCTCCAGCAGGTCGCGCACGCCGGCGCCGGTGCGCGCGGACACGAAGCAGACCGGGATGATGTGGCCCTCGCGCAGCGCCTTCTCGAGCGGCGCGTGCAGGGACGCCGGGTCGACGTCGCCCTGCTCGAGGTACTTCTCCATCGCCGCCTCGTCCACCTCGACGATCTGCTCGAGCACCATCTTGTGCACCTCGCCCACCGAGAGGAAGTCCGCCTCGCCGGCATCGTTCGCGAAGCAGTCGATCACGCGCGCGCCGCGCTCCGCGGGCAGGTTGATCGGCAGGCACTCCTTGCCGAAGGTCTCCTGCAGCGCGGCGAGCAGGGCGGGCAGGTCGACGTTCTCCGCGTCGATCTTGTTCACCACCAGCATGCGGCACAGCCTGCGCCGGCCCGCCCAGTCCATCATGCGCCGCGTGATCATCTCGATGCCGTTCTGGGCGTTGACCACGATGGCGGCGGTCTCGACCGCGTCGAGCGCGCCGATCGCCTGGCCGATGAAGTCGGGGTAGCCGGGCGTGTCGATGAGGTGCGTGCGGGTGTCGGCGTGGTCGAGGTGCACCACCGACGAGCGCAGGCTGTGCTGGAACTGCTTCTCGAGCGGGTCGAAGTCGCACACGGTCGTGCCGCGCTCCACGCTGCCCGCGCTCTGGATCATCCCGGCCTTCTGCAGCAGGGCCTCGGTCAGCGTGGTCTTGCCCGAGGCGCCGTGACCCACCAGCGCGACGGTGCGCAGGGCCTCCGTGCCGAACTTCGCCATGACTCCTCCTATGAACCTTGGGCGCCCGCCTCGGGAAGATGGCGGGCGGCGCGGATGAGGTGGGGCGGTGCATCGCCGCCCGGTGCCGGGATCTTAGTCCAAGTCCGCGGCCGGCCGCTAAACGAGCTCGGCGATCGCCTTGCCGACATCCTCGGTGTGCGCCGTGCCGCCGATGTCCGGCGTGCGCGGCGCGCCGGAGCCGGGCGCGAGCGCGTGCTCGACCGCCGCGACGATCGCGCCGGCCGCGGCCGGCTCGCCGAGGTGCTCGAGCATCATCGCCGCCGACCAGATCTGCGCCACCGGGTTGGCGATGCGCCTGCCGTAGATGTCGGGCGCCGAGCCGTGCACCGGCTCGAACAGCGACGGGAAGGCGCGCTCCGGGTTGATGTTCGCCGACGGCGCGACCCCGATCGTCCCGGCGGTCGCCGGCCCGAGGTCGGAGAGGATGTCGCCGAACAGGTTGGAGGCGACGATCACGTCGAAGCGCTGCGGGTTGAGCACCAGCTGGATGGTGAGCCCGTCGATGTGGTACTGGCTCGTCGTCACCTGGGGATAGCGCTGCGCCATCGCCGCGAAGCGCTCGTCCCAGTAGGGCATGGTGATCGAGATGCCGTTCGACTTCGTGGCCGAGGTCACGCTGCGCCGCCGCCGCGTCATCGCCAGATCGAACGCGAATTTCATGATGCGGTCCACGCCCTTGCGCGTGAAGCAGGCCTGCTGGGTCACGAACTCGCGCTCGGTGCCCTCGAACATGCGTCCGCCGACCGACGAGTACTCGCCCTCGGTGTTCTCCCGCACCACGTAGTAGTCGATGTCGCCCGGCTTGCGCCCCGCGAGCGGGCAGGGGATGCCGGGCAGCAGCCGGACCGGCCGCAGGTTGACGTACTGGTCGAACTCGCGCCGGAACTTGATGAGCGAGCTCCACAGCGAGACGTGGTCGGGCACGAGCGCGGGCCAGCCGGTCGCCCCGAAGAAGATCGCGTCGTGCGCGCCGATCGCGTCCTTCCAGTGCGCGGGCATCCACTGCCCGGTCTTCGCCAGCCGCTCGCTGTTCCAGTCGGCGAAGTGATCGAGCTGGAGCCCGAAGCCGAACTTCCGCGCCGCCGCCTCCAGCACGCGCACGCCCTCGGGCATGACCTCGCGGCCGATGCCGTCGCCGGGGATCACTGCGATGCGATGGGTCGCCACGGGCGCGCTCCGGGAAAGCGCCGATTCTAGCCGCGCCCGGCCTCCTGCGGCGCGCGCTCGGGCGGCGCGGCGGGCGCGGGGGGCGCGACGACCGCGATCCGCCCGCGCGCGTCGTGCCGCACGACGAGCACGCGCTCGCGCCGCCACGCCT
>JAGVSZ010000518.1 GCA_019137045.1 Betaproteobacteria bacterium | reverse complement strand
GCAGAGCCGGCCGCAGCCGCCGCCACGGGCGACGCCGCGAAAGCCGCCGACGACAAGACGAAAGAGGCGATGGACAAGGCGCGGGCCGTCGCGGAAGGCGCCGTGAAGGGCGGCGTCGAAGGCGCGAAGGAAGGCGGCACTTCGGGCGCCGTCACCGGCGCGCAGAAAGGCGCGATGGACGCGATGAAGAAGTAGTCGCAGCGCCCGGCGTTCCGGTCGCGCGCCGGGACGCGACGACGCGAGGGCCGGCTCCTGCCGGCCCTCTTTCATTTCGGCGCGCGGCGGCGGCCGGTCAGAGCTCGCGCCAGTCGAACCCGCGCGCCTGGTCGGCGATCCCGATCCACGACTCGTCGCAGCCCAACGCGCCGGCGAGCGCCGCGCGCGCGAGCTCCGGCCGGTTGTTCGCCGCGGAGAGATGCGCAGCGATCACGTGCCGCAGCCGTGAGCAGTCCAGCGCTGCGAGCAACGCTGCCGCCGCGGCGTTCGCGAGATGCCCGAACGGGCCGGCGATGCGCGCCTTCAGCCAGCCCGGATAGCGGCCGTCGGCGAGCATGCGCTCGTCGTGGTTGCACTCGAGGACGAGCGCGTCGCAGCGCGACAGCATCGCCTCCACGTGCCGCGTCGAGGCGCCGAGGTCGGTCAGCACGCCGAGGCGCCGTGCGCCGTCGCCCAGCACGAACTGCACCGGCTCGCGCGCGTCGTGCGGCACCGGGAAGGGCGACACCTCGATGTCGCCGAGCGCGAACGGCTCGTCGGAGGCGAAGACCGTGACGCCCGCGCCGGAGGCGCCGGCGTCCGCGGTCGCGCGCAGCGTCCCGTGCGTCATCCAGACCCCGAGACCGTGCCGTCGCGCGAACGCCCCCGCGCCGTCGGCGTGGTCACCGTGCTCGTGCGTGACCAGGATCCCCGCGAGCGCCGCGGGCGCGAGCCCGAGCCGCGCGAGCCGGCGCTCGGTCTCGTCGACCCCGAAGCCGCAGTCGACGAGCACGCGCGTCGCGCCCGCCTCGACCACGAGCGCGTTGCCGTCCGAGCCGCTACCCAGGGAGGCGAAGCGCATGGCGTGTACGGCGTGGGGGCAGCCGTGCCGCGCGCAGCGCGCGGCACGGCGAGCGCACGAGGCGACGGAGGTTCGACGCCGCGCGGCGCGGGCGCGGCGTCACTTCAACTGGTCGTAGAGGAGACCGAGGATCTTCTGCGAGGTGCCGGACTTGTCCGGCCCGCCGTCCTTGCCGAGGATGCGCACCTGGCTCGCGCCGGCGGCGGTGTTGACGACGACCTGGTACTGCTCGGCGGGCTTCGCGCTGTCCGTCGAGCGCCAGAACGCGAGCTTCGACAGCAGGCCGGTGTCCTTCTTCATCTCGGCCTTCGGATCGGCGTAGCGCACGAAGTAGACGCCCTTGGCGCGGTCACGGTCCTCGACGGTGAACCCGACGCGGTCGAGCGCCACCCCGACGCGGCGCCAGGCGCGGTCGAACGGGTCGTCGACGCGCAGCAGGCTCGCGCCGTCGGCGCCCTTCACGAGCTGCGCGCGCTCCTGCCGCTTGCCGTCCGGCGCGAGCATCGACTTCGCGCGCGCATCCTCGACGCCGAGCTTGACCATCATCCGGCGCAGGAACTCCGCCTCGAGCTCGGGGTCCGCCGGGCGCGGCTCCCACACCGTGCCTTCCATGCCGCGCGAGCTGTTCACCACCTGCTCCACCATGCCGCGGTGGCTGATGAAGATCTCGGTGCCGCCGCTCGGGGTGCGCTCCAGGCGGGTGCGGAACTTGTCGCGCTCGCCGGTCGAGTACGCCTGGTCGAGCACCTTGCCGAGCAGGTTGCGCAGCGGGTCTTGCGGGATCTTGGCGCGGTTCTCCGCCCAGTCGGTCTCCATCACGCCCGCGTCAGGCATGTCGATCTTGAGCAGGAACCCGTTTTCCTGCCAGAACTCCTTCACCGCCGGCCAGAGCTTGTCGGGCGGCTCGTTCACGACGAGGAAACGGGTGTTGCCGTCGCGCTCGATCCGGACGCCCGCCGCCGCGGGCAGGACCTCGGTTGCGCGCGGCCCGCCGCCGCGCTCGGCGTTGTAGGCCGAGAACGTGGCCGTACCGCCCGGGCTCACGTCGGGCACCGCATAGCGATCGTCTCGTCCCGGCCGGGTCAGGTCGGGGGGGACCTCGAGCGGCGGGAGCTTCCCGGCCGACTTGTACTCCACCGGCGTGCCGCCAGTGAGCATCTCGCCCAGGCCGCAGCCGGCGACGAGCGCCGGCGCGGCGAGCGCCACCACGAGTGCGCGCGCCAGCCGCCTCATGCCCCGCGTCCCTCCACGAGCCGCAGGCCGCTCGCCGGCGGGAGCACGCCCGCCTCGCGCATGGCGTCCCGGACGGTCTCGTGAAACTGGGCCGCAAGCGGCGTGAGCGGCAGCCGGATGCCGCCTTCGATCAGCCCGAGCTGCGCCACCGCCCACTTGACCGGGATCGGGTTCGCCTCGACGAAGAGGTGCCGGTGCAGACCGATGAGCCGGAAGTTGGCCTCGCGCGCGCGCACCACCTCGCCGGCGAGCGCGGCGGCGCACATCTCGCGCATGAGCCGCGGCGCGACGTTGGCCGTCACCGAGATCACGCCGTGCCCACCCAGCAGCATCAGCGCGAGCCCGCTCGCGTCGTCGCCGCTGTAGACCGCGAACCCGGGCGGCGCGCGCTTCACCAGGTCGGCGCCGCGCTCCATGTTCCCGGTCGCGTCCTTGATGCCGACGACGTTCGGCACCTGCGCGAGGCGCAGCGCCGTTTCGTTCGCGAGATCGGCCACCGTGCGGCCGGGAACGTTGTAGAGGATGTGCGGGATGTCGACCGCCTCCGCGATCGTCCGGAAGTGCCGGTAGAGCCCCTCCTGCGTGGGCTTGTTGTAGTACGGCACGACCGAGAGGCAGGCCGCGGCGCCGGCGCGCTTCGCCGACTCGGTCAGCTCGATCGCCTCGGCCGTGGAGTTCGCGCCGGTGCCGGCCACGATCGGGATGCGGCCGGCCGCGTGCGCGACCGCGACGTGGATCAGCTCCTTGTGCTCGTCGAAGCCCACCGTGGGCGACTCGCCGGTGGTGCCCACGACGACGATGCCGTCGGTGCCTTCGGCGACATGCCAGTCGATGAGTGACTTGAACCGCGGGATGTCGAGGCGCCCGTCCTCGAGCATCGGTGTGACGATGGCTACCAGGCTGCCGGTGAGCATTGGCATCTGCCCCTTGGGGGAATGCCGGATTTTACCGGATTTCTCCGGCGGAACACACCCTTAGCCGAGGGTCGCCCGCCTTGCGGGGCCGTTCAGGGCGCAGATCCGCTGGACCGCCGCGGCACGCGGCGTCGCGGTCTCGCCCTGCTCGAAGGCCACCACTTCGAGCCGCCCGCGAACGACCTCCAGCAACTCGCCCGGCCGCAACAGGAAATCCGGATTCGAGGGCCGGCCGAAGCGCTCGTTCCCGACCATGAACGTCTCGTAGAGCAGCACGCCGCCCGGCCGCAGCGCATCCAGGATCGGCGCGAAGAGCGGCCGGTGCAGGTAGTTCGCCACCACCACGGCATCGAAGCTCGCGGGCGCAAACGGCCAGGGCTCGCCCTCGAGGTCGGCGCGGCGCGTGAAGACGCCCGCGACCGTCGCGAGGGCCGCGATCGCTTCAGCGTCCCGGTCGATCGCGACCACGGTGCACCCGCGCGCGGCGAGGTGACGCGCGTGCCGTCCCGCGCCGCACGCGAGGTCGAGGACCTCCGCGCCCGGCGCGACGAGCGGCGCCCAGCGCACGATCCAGGGCGACGGGGCGGAGAGCGCGTGCGCGGATTCCATGTCCGGCGCGATCACCCGGCTAGAACGAAGAGCCCGGCTGGCGCAGGAACTCGAGCTCCGCGGGCGTCGACGCGCGCCCGAGGACCGCGTTCCGGTGCGGGAAGCGCCCGAAGCGCGCGATCACCGCGTAGTGGCGCAGCGCGTAGGTGAACGTGCCGGCGCCCCCCGTCGCGCCTGCGATCCGTTCGAACAGCCGCAGCGACTCGCGCTGGGCGGCGAGGTCCTCGGCGTGCTCGAACGGCAGGTAGGCAAACCAGCGCTGCACCGGGAGCAGCGCGGCGTCGAAGCCGCGCGCCACGATGTCGCGCGCCAGCGCGAGCGCGCGCGCGTCGGCCGCGAACGCCCGCGGGTCGCCGCGGAACAGGTTGCGCGGGAACTGGTCGAGCGTCAGGACGAGCGCCAGCGCGCCGAGCGGACGCGCCCCCCAGCCGTCGAGCGCCCCCGCCGCCGCCGCCTCGTGCGTGGCGAGGAAACGGTCCCGGATCGCGGCGTCGAACGCGTCCGACCGCTTGAACCACGCCGGGCGCGGCCGCCCGAAGTCCGGTGCGTGCGGCGCGCCGAACCAGAACTCCAGCACCTCGGTCCAGGATGCGATCGGCACGGGTCGCTCAGGCCTCCGGTTCGATCACGGTCTTGCCGGTCGCGGTCCGCCGCGCCAGCGCGACGAGCGCCTCCGCCGCGCGCGCGAGCGGGTAGCGGGCCGAGACGTACGGGCGCAGCCGCCCGTCCCCGAGCCGGTCGAGCAGCGCGGTCATCGCGCGCCGACTCGCCTCCGGCTCGTGCTCGCGCCACGCGCCCCAGTACACGCCGACGATCGAGCTGCCCTTGAGCAGCGTCACGTTCGCGGGCAGACGCGGAATCTCGCCCCCGGCAAACCCGATCACGAGATAGCGCCCGCGCCAGCCGACGCTGCGCAGCGCCGGCTCGGTCAGGCTCCCGCCGACCGGGTCGTACACGAGATCGACGCCTTTCGCGCCGACCAGCGCCTTGAGCCGCGCGCGCAGGTCCTGCGTCGAATAGTTGATCGTGTCCGTGGCGCCGTGCGCGCGGCACACGGCGAGCTTCTCGTCGCTCGACGCCGCGGCGATGACGCGCGCGCCCAGCGCTGCGCCGAGCGTCACGGCGGCGAGCCCCACGCCGCCCGCCGCGCCGAGCACGAGCAGCGTCTCGCCCGGTTGCAGCCGGCCGCGATCCTCGAGCGCGTGCCACGCGGTTCCGTACGCGACCGTGAAGCCCGCCGCGGCCGCGAAGTCGACGCCGCGCGGCAGCGGCAGCACGCTCGCGGCCGGCACCACGCACGCCTCGGCGAACGCGCCGAACGCGACGGTGGCGACGACCGGATCGCCCGGTCTCACCCCGGCCACGCCGGCGCCTGCCTCCGTGACCACGCCGGCGAACTCGACGCCGGGGGTGAAGGGGAGCGGCGGCTGCACCTGGTACTTGCCCTGGATCATCAGCAGGTCGGGGAAGTTCACCCCGGCGGCCTTCACAGCCACCACGACCTCGCCCGCGCCGGGACGCGGCGACGGCACGTCCTCGACGGCGAGGGACTCCGGTCCGCCCCAGGCCTTGCACAGCAGCGCTCTCATGACGGCCAATGCTACCGCCTGTCCGAACGCGCCGGGGGGCAGCGCCGGCGCGCGAGCGCGATGCCGCGGCGACCGAAACCGCATATACTCTCGAGCGATTCCCCGCCCCGCTTGGAAAGAATCGCATGAGCTACACGCTGCCGGAATTCCTCGCCCATGCCGTGGCGCTCGAGCAGGAGGCCGCCGAGCGCTACCTCGAGCTCGCCGACATGATGGAGGCGCACCGCAACGACGCGGTGGCGCAGATCTTCCGCGACATGAACCGCTTTTCGCTGCTGCACTACGAAGAGGTCAAGAAGCGCGCCGGCTCGCTCGAGCTGCCCAAGCTCAAGTCGTGGCAGTTCCGCTGGAGCGCGCCGCCGGAAAAGGGCGGCGACGAGGCGTTCGACTACATGCTGGAGCCCTACAACGCGCTGCGCTACGCGCGCGAGAACGAGGAGCGGGCGATGGCGTACTACCGCTCGGTCGCCGACGCCGCCCCCGATGGGGAGGTGCGCCGCCTGGCGAACGAGTTCGCCGCGGAGGAGTCCGAGCACGTGGCCGCGCTCGACAAGTGGCTCGCGCAGACGCCACGGCCCGCCGTGCTCGCGTGGGACGCCGACCCGGGGTCCGTCCAGCCCGCCGCGTGAGCGGCTGACCGCGCCGGCGCGACGGCCGCGCCCGTCGCGCGCCGGCTCCGCGCCTGGGGACGTTCCCGGTTGCCCCTGGGAATCGCCCTGATTGTGGCGGCCCGGGCGCCGGCTTACCTTTCCGCGGGACGATCGTCGCGACGACCGGTCCCGCCGGGGAGGAGGAATCGATCCATGGCCAGCGCTTTCAACATTCATCCCGCAATCGAGGCCGGCGTGAAGCCGGCGGCGCCGGGCTTCGCCGGCGGCAAGCTGTACTGCAAGTGCCCGACCGACCGGGTCGAGGTGACCATCGGCGCGCAGAGCGCGCACAACCACGCCTGCGGCTGCAGCAAGTGCTGGAAGCCCGCGGGCGCGCTGTTCTCGCAGGTCGCGGTCGTGCCGCGCGACAAGCTCGCAGTGACCGCGCAGGGGCAGAAGCTGCGGGTCGTCGACGAGACCGCGGCGATCCAGCGCTACGCGTGCCGCGGGTGCGGCGTGCACATGTACGGGCGCATCGAGAACAAGGCGCATCCCTTCTACGGGCTCGACTTCGTCCACACCGAGCTCTCCGACCGCGCCGGCTGGTCGCCGCCGGAGTTCGCGGCATTCGTGTCGTCGATCATCGAGACCGGCACCGACCCGGGGGTGATGCCCGCGGTGCGCGCGCGCCTGCGCGAACTCGGGCTGGAGCCCTACGACTGCCTGTCGCCGCCGCTCATGGACGCGATCGCCACCCACGTCGCGAAGAGCCGGGCGCAAGCGTAGGCGCCGCGCTGCCTTGGTCCTCCGCGTCCAGCGGGTCGTCGAATGGCGCCTCGGGACCCGGAACTCCGGCGCCTGCCGGAAACGCGTCGAAGGCGCAGCGTATCTAGTCAGCCCCCGGAATCGGAGGATCGAGGGGGATGTGCTCCCCCTCTTTCAACACCCCCCTAACGCGCGCCCAGGTTGCGCGCGTGGTGCCGGAGGTGATCCTCGATGAAGGTCGCGATGAAGTAATAGCTGTGGTCGTAGCCCTCGCGCAGGCGCAGGTCGAGCGCGACCCCCGCGCGCGCGCAGGCCTCGCGCAGGAGCTGCGGCTTGAGCTGCGTGTCGAGAAACGGATCGCTCGTGCCCTGATCGACCAGCACGGGCGGGCCCGCCCACCCGTGCGCCTCGATCAGCGCGGTGGCGTCATAGGCGCGCCAGGCCTCCCGGTCCGGGCCGAGGTAGCCGGCCAGCGCCTTCTCGCCCCACGGGCAGCGCGACGGCGAGGCGATCGGCGCGAACGCCGACACCGACGCGAAGCGCCGCGGATTGCGGAGCGCCAGCACGAGCGCGCCATGGCCGCCCATCGAGTGGCCGCAGATGCCGGCGCGGGCCCCGTCGACGGGGAACGTCGCCGCCACGAGCGCCGGCAGCTCTTCGGACACGTACGAATACATCCGGTAGTTGCGGCGCCACGGCGCCCGGGTCGCGTCCACGTAGAACCCCGCCCCGACGCCGAAGTCGTAGCTGTCGGGCTCGTCCGGGACGCCGTCGCCGCGCGGACTGGTGTCGGGCGCGACGAGCGCGAGACCGAGCTCGGACGCGACGCGCTGCGCGCCGGCCTTGACGATGAAGTTCTCCTCGGTGCAGGTGAGCCCCGACAGCCAGTAGAGCACCGGGACGCGCTCGCGCTCGGCGCGCGGCGGCAGGAATACGCCGAAGCGCATGACGCACCCGGTCGCGGCGGACGCGTGGCTGAAGACGCTCTGCACGCCGCCATGGCACCGGCTCGCGGAAACCGTGGTCGGCGTCATCGCCACGGGCTCGCCGGAGGCGTTGCGACCGCCGCGGGCATGGCGCGCCGGTCCGCGCTCAGAACGTGACCACCGAGCGGATCGACCTGCCCGCGTGCATCAGGTCGAACGCCTCGTTGATGCGCTCGAGCGGCATCACGTGCGTGATCAGGTCGTCGATGTTGATCTTGCCTTCCATGTACCAGTCGACGATCCGCGGCACGTCGGTGCGCCCGCGCGCGCCGCCGAAAGCCGTGCCCTTCCACACCCGCCCGGTGACGAGCTGGAACGGGCGCGTCTTGATCTCCTGCCCCGCGCCGGCCACCCCGATGATCACCGACACGCCCCAGCCGCGGTGGCAGCACTCGAGCGCCTGGCGCATGAGATCGACGCTGCCGACGCACTCGAAGCTGTAGTCGGCGCCCCCGCCGGTCAGCTCCACCAGGTGCGCGACGAGGTCGCCCTGGAGGTCCTTGGGGTTGACGAAGTGGGTCAATCCGAACTTGCGCGCGAGCGCCTCGCGCCCCGGGTTGAGGTCGACGCCGACGATCATGTTCGCGCCCACCATGCGCGCGCCCTGGACGACGTTCAGCCCGATGCCGCCGAGGCCGAAGACCACCACGTTCGCGCCGGCTTCCACTTTCGCGGTGTTGATCACCGCGCCGATGCCGGTGGTCACGCCGCACCCGATGTAGCAGACCTTGTCGAACGGCGCGTCCTCCCGGATCTTGGCGAGCGCGATCTCGGGCAGCACGGTGTAGTGCGCGAAGGTCGAGCAGCCCATGTAGTGGTGGACCATCTGCCCGCCGAGCGAGAACCGGCTGGTGCCGTCGGGCATCACGCCCTTGCCCTGCGTGCCGCGAATGGCGGTGCACAGGTTGGTCTTGCGCGACAGGCAGCTCTTGCACTGGCGGCACTCGGGCGTGTAGAGCGGAATGACGTGGTCGCCCTTCTTGAGCGAGGTCACGTCCCGTCCGACCTCGACGACGACGCCCGCGCCCTCGTGGCCGAGGATCGCCGGAAAGAGCCCTTCCGGGTCGGCGCCCGAGCGCGTGAACTCGTCGGTGTGGCAGACCCCGGTGGCCTTGATCTCGACCAGGACTTCGCCGGCCTTCGGGCCGTCGAGCCGCACCTTCTCGATCGTCAGGGGAGCGCCCGCCCGGTGGGCGACGGCAGCGTGTACTTCCATGGATCACTCCTCGCGTGGTTGGTCGGTGAATCGGTCGCGGGCCGACGCGCGCAGGCGCCCGGCGGCTCAGGTGGCCACCGGGCTCGCGCGCGCCCCGGCGGCCTCGCCCGGGCGCGCGGCCTCGTCGCGCAGGATCGGGCGCGTCGCATTCAATACCACGACAATGCTGCTCGCCGCCATCGCGACCGCCGCGAACAGGGGATTCAGAACCCCCGCGACCGCCAGGGGGATGGCGACTGCGTTGTACGACAGCGCCCAGGCGAGGTTCTGCCGGATCCGGCGCTGCGCGGCACCGATCAAGGCGAAGGCGTCGAGCACGAGCGCGAGCCGGTCCCCGGGGATCACGATGTCCGCGGCCTCCGCCGCGAGCGCAGTGGGCGCGCCGAAGGCGATGCCCAGATCCGCCTCCGCGAGCGCCGGCGCGTCGTTGCTCCCGTCGCCGATCATGGCCACCCGCCCGCGCGCCTTGAGCCGCCGGACCGCCGCCGCCTTGGCCTCGGGCGGCACACCCGCGAGCACCGTGTCGACCGGCCCGACGTAGCCGTGCGGATGCTCGGCCCCGGTCAGGAGGACCACCTCGACGTGCGCGCGCAGCGCGGCGACGACGCGCTCCCATTCCGGTCGCGGCCGGTCCCGCGTGACGACGGCGCCGTGCGCGCAGCCCTCCCAGCCGACGTAGGACACCACGCTCTCGCCCGACGCGCGCTGCGCGACCTGCGCCGCGAGCGTCGCCGGTATCGACCAGCCGAGCGCGTCGAACAGCGCGCGACTCCCCACCGCCACGCGGCGCCCGCCCACGCTGCCGCTTGCGCCGCGGCCCGGGTGGACCTCCACGTCGGTCGCCGACCGCGTGCGGTCGAGCCGCGCGATCGCCTGCGCCACCGGATGCGACGCGTCGCGCTCGACGGCGGCCGCCCGCACGGCGATCTCGGGCGGCCCGACCACGTCGACCACCGTCATCTCGCCGGTCGAGAGCGTCCCGGTCTTGTCGAAGGCGACGATGTCGATGCGGGGCGCGCGCTCGAACAGGTCCGCGCTGGTCACCAGGATGCCCCGCCGCAACCCCGCGGAGAGCGCTGCGGCGGTCGTCAGCGGAATCGCCAAGCCGAAGGTGCAGGGGCAGGAGACGATCAGGGTCGCGAGCGCCGCGAGGAGCGCGCGCTCGAACGGTGCGCCGCCGAGATGGAAGCCGAGCCCCACGACTAGGGCGAGCGCGAGCACGGCAGGGACGAAGGCGCGCGCGATCCGGTCCACCCGCCCGCTCGCGCCCGCCGCGGCGGTTTGCGCGCGCCAGAGCACGCGCGCGAGGTGCGCGACGCGGCTCTCCACCGTCGCGCCGACCTCGATCTCGAGCGTCCCTTCGCGCAGGATGGCGCCGCCGAGCACCTGCTCGCCCGCCCTGCGCGCCGCGGGAAAGGGCTCGCCCGTCAGCAGCGACTCGTCCACCGCCCCCACCCCGCCGACGATCGTCCCGTCCACCGGGATGGTCTCGCCGCGATCTCGTCCAGCGCGCAGATCAGGTACCGCCCGTCGCGCAGCACGCGCGCCTCGGGCGACCAGGCCTGCAGGATCCGGCCGAGCGCGCGCGTGGCGTTCACCCGCGCGCCGCGCTCGAGGAACCGTCCGATGGTGACCACCGCGACGATCGAACCCGCGACGTCGAAGTAGAGGTCGGTCGGGTCGCGCACGAGCTGAAAGACGCTGTACCCGTACGCCGCCAGGATCGACACCGCCAGCAGGGCGTCCATGTTGAGCCTGCGCACGCGCAGGCCGACCCACGCCCCGCGCAGGATCGGCCACCCGACGTAGAACACGAGCGCGGTGGTGAGCGCGAGCAGCGCCGCCGGCGTCACGCCGAACGCGAGCCAGCCGATCGCCTCGTAGTCCTGGGCGCTGGCGAAGCCGCCGTGGATCGGGTAGATGAAGAGGGACGAAAGCATCATCACCGCGCCCGCGAGGCAGCCGCCGCTGAGCAGGCGCAGCAGGTCCGGCCGCTCGTCGTACTCCGGCGCGTCCTCGCCGCGCAGCCGGGCGCGGTAGCCGGACCCGGTGAGCGCCGCCCGCAGCGCGGCCTCGCCCGTCAGCGCCGGGTCATAGACGACGCGCGCGGTACCGGTCGCATAGCTCGCCGCCGCGGCGAGCACCCCGCGCGCCCGGTGCGCCGCGTGCTCGATCAGGCGCTCGCAGGACGCGCAGTGCATGCCGTCGATCCAGAAGAACGCCTCCTGCGTCGGTGTCGCAGCCGGCAGCTCGCGCCGGTCCGCGGGAGGCGCGCCGCGCGTCTCGTCGCCGAGCGCGTGCGCCACCTCGCGGCAGCCCACGCAGCAGTACTGGCGGCCGGCGCTCCACAACGCCGGCGTCGGCGTGGGAAGGCCGCACAGGGCGCAGGTCATGGCGCGCG
>JAGVSZ010000465.1 GCA_019137045.1 Betaproteobacteria bacterium | reverse complement strand
GCGGCGGGTTTTTCGTTTGCGGCGCCGCTCGTCAGGCGTAGCTGCGCAGGCGCAGCGAGAAGTCGCGCAGCGGCCCGACCCCGCTCGACTCGGCGCGGTGGCACCAGTCCTGCAGCTGGGCGACGAGCTGCTCGCGCGTCGCGCTGGACCGGTTCCAGAGCGCGGCGAGCTCCGCGCGCATCCGGTACGCGGTCTGCAGCGCCGAGCTCTTCGCGAGGCTCTCCTCGAGCGCCGCGCGCTCGGTTCCGGCGAGCTTGTGGTCGTCGCGCGTGAGCCAGCGACGCACGCGCCTGAGCACTGCGGCGTCGTGGGGTGCGCGCGACTTCAGGTGCGCGAGCTCCTCGGCGTAGGTCGCCTTGAGCGACGCCGCGTACTTCGCCAGCACCTCGTACCGGTTCGCGATTACGGCGTGCAGGGTCTCCAGGTCGATCGCCGGCTTCACCGCCCCGACCCGCAGCCGCGGGGGCGTCTTCTTGACGTGCGCGAGGCCGAGGGCCGCGAGCGCGCGGATGTACGCCCAGCCGAGGTCGAACTCGTACCACTTGTTCGAGAGCTTGGCGGACGACGCGAACGCGTGGTGGTTGTTGTGCAGCTCCTCGCCGCCGATCAGGATGCCGAACGGCACGATGTTGGTGCTGGCGTCGCCCGTCTGCCAGTTGCGGTAGCCCCAGAAATGGCCGACGCCGTTGATCACCCCCGCCGCCCAGAACGGGATCCAGACGATCTGCGTCGCCAGGATGAGCAGGCCGGGAACGACGCCGAAGAGCGCGACGTCGACCAGGCCCATGATCGTGAGGCCGGAGAGCGTGTAGCGCGAGTAGACCCTGCGCTCGACCCAGTCGTCCGGCGTGCCGTGGCCGTAACGCTCCATGGTCTCGCGGTTGCGCGATTCCCGGACGTAGAGGAAGACCCCGCCCCAGAGCACGCGGTTGATGCCGTGGATCTGCGGGCTGTGCGGATCCTCGGCCGTCTCGCACTTGGCGTGATGCTTGCGGTGGATCGCCGCCCACTCCTTGGTGACCATCCCGGTCGTGAGCCACAGCCAGAAGCGGAAGAAGTGCGCCGCGACCGGATGCAGGTCGAGCGCGCGGTGCGCCTGGCACCGGTGCAGGTAGATGGTGACGGCGGCGATGGTGACGTGAGTCAGCGCGAGCGCGACCAGCACGTAGCCCCACCAAGGCAGGTCGATCAGACCGGCGAAGAGCCAGGAGGCGGTATCCATGGAAGCGGGGAATCTCGTTCTGGTTGACGCGGAAACGGCTCCGCGGCGCGGATTCTACGGCAAATCGGGGACTTAGCCGACACCCGGCTGCCCGCCCGGCGCCCCGGAGGCGGCCGCATCGCCCCCGGCGCCGGTCAGGATCCGCACGTCGCGCTGCGGGAACGGAATCTGGATCGAGTGCGCCCTGAAGGCCGCGAGCAGGGCGAGCGCGATCTCGGACCGGACTCCCATCGTGCCCTCCTCCGGGTCGCCGACCCAGAAGCC
Organism: Betaproteobacteria bacterium; assembly: GCA_019137045.1. Taxonomy (GTDB): domain Bacteria; phylum Pseudomonadota; class Gammaproteobacteria; order Burkholderiales; family SG8-39; genus JAGVSZ01. The sequence goes on along the minus strand of JAGVSZ010000465.1, from coordinate 8,996 downwards.
GAGCTCGAGGTTGAGGCCGTTGTCGCCGAAGCCCGTGAGCACCGCGGAAGGCGCCGGGTCGGCGAGCACCCGCGGGTGCCGGCGCGCGGCGTCCTCGCTCAGCCGCAGGACCGGTTCGACGTCGGTGCCGTAGGCGACCTGGAGCGGCAAGGCGACGCGCGCGCGCCGCTCGGTGTAGGAGTGATTGAGCACGGTCGAGGTGATCAGGGTCTCGTTCGGGATGATCGCCTCGCGCCCATCGAGCGCCCGCACCACCGTGTAGCGCGTGGTCATCTCCTTCACCACGCCGTAGAAGTTGTCGGCGGTGATCAGGTCCCCGAGCCGGATCGAGCGCTCCAGCAGCACGATGAATCCGCTCACGTAGTTGCTCGCGACCTTCTGCAGGCCGAACCCGAGGCCGACGCCGAGCGCCCCGCCGAACACCGACAGCAGCGTGAGGTCGAGCCCGACCAGCGGCAGGGCGACCACGACGGCCAGGAACACCAGCAGCGACTTCACGAGTCGCGCCAACGCGACGCGGACGTTCGCGTGGATGCCCACCGCGCGCATCAGGCGCGCCTCGATCAACCCGCCGATCCAGAGCGCCGCGAGGATCGTCAGCGCGACCCCGAGCGCGCCCCAGCCGAGATCCCACACCGAGACGCGCGCGCGACCCACCGGGATCGCGATCGACTCGAACGCGTCCACCACCCGGGGGAGCAGGCCCAGGACGTGGAGCACGAACACGCCCCAGACAGTCGCCGCGATCGCGCGCTCGAACGCCGCGATCATGCTGCCGTGCCCCATCGCTACGTGCAGCACGTAGACGACGATGCGCACGATCGCGAGCGCCGCGAGCAGCGGAACCGCGAGGTCGAGCAGCGAGACGGACTGGTAGGGTCGCAGCGCCGCGCGCGCGAGCGCCACCAGGAGCAGGCCGGCGAGCGGAAACACGATCCGGCGCACGCCGCCCACGCCCACCTCCACCCGCCGCGAGCCGGGCGCGGCCGGCGCGCGGCGGGCGAACGCCCAGTCGAGCGCCCAGGCGGCCAGCAGACAGGCCGCGACCGCGCCCGCCTGCCACAGCGCCGCCGGCTCGTGCAGGTCCGTCCAGGCCTTGCTCCACAGCCCCTCGAATTCCCCGTTCATCTCGCTCTCCCGCCGGGCGCGTCGGACGCGCCGGGCTCAGTTCCGCGCCATCAACGCGCCGAAGAACGCGTCGGTCCCGTGGACGTCGGGCCGCAGGCGCAGGAACGGATCCTCGGCGCCGTGCTCCGGCAACACGATGCGTGCGGCGGCGAACGCCGCCGCCGGAGGCACGAGGTCGAAGTCCGGGTGCGCCGCGCGAAAGGCCTGCACCACCCGCTCGTTCTCCTCGGCCAGGATGCTGCACGTCGCGTAGAGGAGCCGCCCCCCGCGCTTCACGAGCGCCGCCGCCGCGCCGAGTATCGCCGCCTGCTTCGCGGCGAGCTCCGCCAGCGCCCGTTCGTCCTGCCGCCACTTGAGGTCCGGATTGCGCCGCAGCGTGCCGAGCCCGGTGCACGGCGCGTCGACCAGGACGCGGTCGATCTTGCCGGCCAGCCGCCGGATCCTGGCATCGCGCTCCGATTCGATGCGCTGCGGGTGGACGTTCGAGAGCCCGGAGCGCGCCAGCCGCGGCGCGAGCTTCGCCAGCCGGCGCTCGGACACGTCGAACGCGTAGATCCGCCCGGTCGAGCGCATGAGCGCCCCGAGCGCGAGCGACTTGCCGCCGGCGCCGGCGCAGAAGTCGACCACCATGTCGCCGCGCCGCGGCCCGAGTAGGAGGCACAGCAGCTGGCTGCCCTCGTCCTGCACCTCGATCGCGCCGGACGTGAACAGGCGGTTGCGGGCGAGCGCCGGTTTGCCGGCGACCCGGAGCCCGGCGGGCGAGTACGGCGTGGGCAGCGCGGCGATGCCGTCGGCGGCGAGCGCCGCGGCGGCCTCGTCGCGGCTGGTCGCGGCGAGGTTCACGCGCAGGTCGAGCGGGGCGGGGCGGGCGAGCGCATGGGCCAGGCTGCGCAGGCCCGCTTCGCCGAAGATGGGCAGCGCGCGCTCGACGACCCAGTCCGGCAGGTCGCAATCGACCGCGAGCGGAAGCGCGCCGCGCGCCGCGCCCTTGACGGCCTCGAGCCGGGCGAGCTCGCCGCGCGCGACGCCGGCGATCTCGCGCAGGTTGTGACCCGCGACGCGCACGAGCGACGCGAGGGCGAGCATGCGGGCGCCGGGCCGCGCCACCCCGATCTCGTCGAGGGCGAATTCGAGCAGGCGCCGGCGCCGGAGGAGCGCATACACGGAGTCCGCGACGAAGCCCCGGTCGTGCACGCCGAGCTTCGGATGGGCGCGAAAGAACGCCGACAGGACCGCGTCCGCGGGGCGCTCGAAGCGCAACACCGCCGCGGCCGCGTCGACGTACGCCTCGACGAGCGCAGGGCTCAGGCGCATCGCCGGTCGCGCGCGATGCGCGGCGGAGGAGGCCGACTCATTCCGTGGCGAGGACGGATTGGCGGGCGTCCGGGTCGGCCACCCGCACCACCCCCGTCTCGAGCACGAGCCGGCCGTCGAGGAACCAGCGCACGGCCTGCGGATAGATGCGGTGCTCCTGCGCGAGCACGCGCGCGGCGAGCGCGTCTTCGGCGTCGCCCGGCAGCACCGGCACCGCCGCCTGGATCACGATCGGCCCGTGGTCGAGCTCGGGCGTCACGAAGTGCACCGTGGCGCCGTGCACCTTCACGCCGGCCGCGAGCGCGCGCGCGTGGGTGTGCAGTCCGGGGAATGCCGGCAGCAGCGAGGGATGGATGTTCAGCAGGCGCCCTTCGTAGCGCCGCACGAAGGCGGGCGTGAGGATCCGCATGAAGCCCGCGAGCGCGACCAGCCGCGGCCGAAACCGGTCGATCTCCGCGGCGAGCGCGTCGTCGAACGCGTCGCGGCGCGCGTACCCCGCGTGTCCGACCACGGCGGTCCCGAGCCCGCGCTCGCGCGCATAGGCGAGGCCCGCCGCGGAGGCCTGGTTGCTGATCACCGCGGCCACCGGGAGCCCCGCCTCGACGAGGGCGCGCAGGTTGCTGCCGCGGCCGGAGATGAGGACGACGACGCTCACGGCGTGATTCTAAGCGACCGCGGCGCGCGCCCCGCCGTCAGCCGTGGCGGCGCAGCAGGAACAGCCCGGCCGCAGCGAGCGCCATGGCCGTCGCCGCCACCCCGAAGGCGCCGGCGAGCGAGCTCGCCGCGACGACGGGCTCCAGCACGAGCGGCGAGGCGAACTGACCGAGGAAGATGGTGGCGGTCAGCCCGCCCACCATCCGTCCGCGCAGCGCGGGCGGCGCGAGCGCGAGCACCCACAGGCTGCTGTTGGGGAAGAAGAGGCCGACGCCGAAACCGGACGCGACGGCGCCCGCGACCACCAGCCAGTAGCTGTCCGCGAGCCCGATCAGCCCGTAGCCGAGCGCCATCGCGGCGAGCGCGCGCGCGTACACGCCGAGCGGCCCGTCGAACCGGCGCACCCGCGGGAAGGCCGCGGCCCCGGCCGCGGCGGCCAGCGACGAGACCGCGATCGCCCCGCCCGCCGCTGCGCTCGCGTCGATCCCGATCGTGCGCACCAGGAACGGGAGCTGGACCGGCGTCATGTAGAACATCACGACGGCGAAGAGCGTGATCGCGTACGCGGCAGCGACTCGCCCGGCGGCAACGCGCTGCGCGTCGCCGGGAGCGGGCGCGCGGCCGCTCGCGCGCGGCGGCTCGGCGAGGAAGACCACGGCCGGAGCGAGGGCCACCCAGCCGCTCAGATAGATCAGGAACGGCAGGCGCCAGTCCACGTCCGCGAGCACCCCGCCGAGCCCCACCGTCAAGACGGCGCCGAGCGACATCGCCGCGCTCTGCAGCGCCGCAAAGCGCGCGCGCGCCTCGCCGCTGAAGTAGTCGCCGGCGAGCGCCGTCATCGTGGTCATGGTGCCGGCGATCGCGACGCCGAGGACGAACCGGCTCGCGAGGATCGCGTGGAGGTCCTGCAGCACGTAGCCGGCGGCGCCGGCGGCGCCGTAGAGCACGAGGCTGCCGTTGAGCAGCGCGAGGCGCCCGAAGCGATCCACGATCGCGCCGGCGAGCGGCGCGCAGAGCGCGATGGCGAGCGCGGGCGCGGTGAGGACGAGCTTGGTCAGCAGCTCGACGCCCGCGACGGCGCGATACGCGTCGGCCATGCGCGGCAGCGCCGGCGCGATCGTCGCCGCCGCCATCACCGTCAGGCACGCGACCAGCAGGAGGGTGGCCTTGCGGCCGGTGGCGGAAGGCAAGGGAAATCGGACGGCAATGGGAGCGTCGAGGATACCCGGACGGGCGCCGCCCGAGGGCGGCCGCGATTCCGCCTCGGGTCGGGCCGCGGACGAGCGCCCCGGCCCTCGCGTGCGGCGCGAGCGGGACTCGACCGACGCCGGCGGCCGGCCGCTGATGCGCGGGCGAGCCTCGCGACGGCGCGCTAGGACGAGTAGAACTGGAAGCGGTTCTTGCCCGCCTCCTTGACGCGGTACATCGCCGCGTCGGCGTGCTTGAGCAGCGCCTCGGGCGTGGTGCCGTCGCGCGGGTAGATGCTGATGCCGATGGAGGCGCCGATCTCGAAGTGCCGCCCGCCCGCGGCCACCGGCTCGGTGAGCGCGGACAGGATCTTCTCGGCGACGAGGCTCGAGTCCTCGGGCACGCGCTGGCCGGAGAGCAGCACCACGAACTCGTCGCCGCCGAGGCGCGCGACGGTGTCGGACTCGCGCACGCACTCGCGCAGGCGGCGCGCGACGGTGCGCAGTGCGTAGTCGCCCATCAGGTGGCCGAACTGGTCGTTCACCGCCTTGAAGCCGTCCAGGTCGATCAGCATCACCGCGACCAGGGCGTCGTTGCGCCGCGCGAGCGTGATCGACTGCTGCAGGCGGTCCTCCAGCAGCCGCCGGTTCAGCAGCCCGGTCAGCGCGTCGTGGTCGGCGAGGTGCTGGATGCGCTGCTCGCGCTCCTTGCGCGCGGTGATGTCCAGCATCACCCAGATCGAGCCCTCGCCCACCGCGGCGGCGTCGATCGCGCGCCCGCGCAGTTCGCACCAGAACGTCGTCCCGTTCTTGCGCCGGACCATCAGCTCGGTCTCGAACACCCGGCCCTGCTCCATCGCGGCCGGCGCCTGGCGGCGCACGTAGTCCCACTCGGCCGGGTCGGCGTAGAAGGCCAGCGTCGGCTTGCCCGCCAGCTCCTCGGGCCGGTACCCGACCATCTCGGCGAACTTCGCGTTGCACTTCTGGATCGTGTCCGCGCGCACGACCGCGAGCCCTTCGGACACCGCGTCGAAGATCAACCGCTGCTCGGCGAGCGCTTCGGACAGCTCGTGCTCCTTCGCCTTGATCGCGGTGACGTCGGTAGCGGTGCCGGTGACGCCGACCACCGCCCCGCGCGCGTTGCGCACGGGAGTCGCGTTGAGACTGAGCACGACCTCGCCACCCCTGCGCGTGCGGTGCAACGTCTCGAAATGGGACGCCGTCCCGTCGTTCATGACGCGCACGAGCATCGCCGTCGTGCGGTCGCGATCGCCCTCGGGCTGCGAGTCCACCAGGCGCTCGGCGAGCATGTCCTCCGGCTCGCAGCCGAAGATCTGCCGCGTCGCGCGCGGGCTGAGGTAGGTCCAGCGCCCCTCGCGGTCGACCGCCCACACCAGGTCGTTCGCGGTCTCGACCAGGTGGCGGAAGTGGCTCTCGCTCTCGCGCAGGCGCTCCTCGACCGCCTTCCGGTCCGAGATGTCGATGATCGAGCCGGCGAACCGCACCGCGCTGCCGCGGGCGTCGCGCACCGCGCGCCCGTGCCCGTGCACCCAGGTGTACGTCCCGTCCGCGCGGCGCAGGCGGTACTCGCAGTCGAACGTCTCGTCCCCCTCCACGCAGCGCGTCATCGCGCTCATCACCCGCTCGCGGTCCTCCGGGTGCAGCCGGTCGGAGAAGAAGAACAGGGTCTGGAAGTCGGCGTCCGCGCGATACCCGAGGATCTCCTTGAACCGCGGCGAGAAGTAGCTCGCGTTGTCGACGATGCTCCAGTCCCACAGCCCGCTCTGCGCCGCCTTGACCGCGAGGTCCAGGCGCTCCTCGCTCGCGCGCAGGGCCGCCTCGGCGCGCTTCGCCTCGGAGATGTCGGCGCACACCACCACCACGCCGGACTCCGGCCTGCCGGCGACGATCGACTGGCCGGAGACGTCGCACCACACCTGCGCGCCGTCGCGACGGAGCAGCGCCATCTCGCTCCGGTACAGGCGACCCTCCACGAGCGCGCGGTGGCTCTCCTGGATCTTCGCGTCCCCCACCGCCTGCTCGGAGAAGAACATGCGCACCGACTGCCCGATCAGCGCGCCTCGGGGGTAACCCACGATGCGCTCCACTTCGCGGTTGCAGTCGACGATGCGGAGGTTGCGCAGGAACATGATCCCGACAGTGGCGGCGTCGAAGAGACCGCGCTGCTCGGCCAGCAGCCGCTCGTTGGCCAGGCCGCGCTCGATGCTCTGCAGCACCGACCGGTGGAGGTGCGTCGACACCCGCCACGCTGCCGCCAGGAACACGACGACGAGCAGCGCCATCGCGCGGCTGAGCTCCCCGCCGTGCGCGATGAAGCTCGCGCCCAGGGCGACCAGCATCGGCCCCGCGAACCACAGGAACGCGGAGCGGCTGGCCGCGAAAATCCCCATCGCGGCGATCGCCAGGCCGCCGATCAACAGGGCGACGAAGGCGTGCTGCGCGACCGACCCCCGGTCGACCAGGAGGACGAGGGCCGCCCAGGCGCAGCCCATTGCCGCGGCCCCGGCGACGAAGCGGCTCTCCCACAGCGACGCGCTCGCCACGGTGCGCGCGGCGGCGCGATACCAGCGCACGAGGAGATACCGCAGGAGCACGACCGCCGCCGTGGCGGCGAACCAGGCGCTCAGGCCGGTCCGGTTCCCGACCTTCCAGAACACCCAGACGCAGATCGCCGCCACGATCAGCGCGAGCGGAAGCGTCGGCGTGACCTGGCGATAGAGGAGTGCGACCCGCTCGGCGGCGATCGCGTCCGGATCGGGTTGCGAGAAGGTCGCAGCGCCCGTGGTGGAATCGACGTCCATGTCCGGCCCTGGGGGAGCCGGAAGTATAGGCAACGGGCCGCGCGCTCACGCGGCACTAGTTCCTTGGCGCCGCGCCCGGGATCGCCGGACGCGGCGCGCGCGAGTGCCTCCTGTCGATCGCGTGCGCATGGCCGCGCGCGCCGGGTGAACGCAGGCGGCAGAGGATAGCATCGGGGCTTTCCCGGTCCGCGCGTCCACACTTGCCCGACGAGCCCGCCCCCTACCGCGGCCGCTTCGCGCCGTCGCCCACCGGACCGCTGCACTTCGGGTCGCTCGTGGCCGCGCTCGGCAGCTGGCTCGATGCGCGCGCGGCGGGCGGCGAGTGGCTCGTGCGCATCGAAGACCTCGACGCGCCGCGCGCGGCCCCCGGCGCGGCGTCGGACATCCTGCGCACGCTCGAGGCGCTCGGCCTGCAGTGGGACGGGCCGGTGCTGCGCCAGAGCGGACGGGCCGAGGCATACCGCGCCGCGCTCGACCTGCTGGCGCGCACGGGCGCGACGTATCCGTGCGCCTGCTCGCGCCGCGAGATCGGCGACGGCGCGCGTGCCGGCATCGACGGCGGGCTCGTCTATCCCGGGACCTGCCGCGCCGGCCTGCCGCCGGGGCGCGCCGCGCGCGCGCTGCGCGTCCGCGTGGGGAACGCCGTGATCCGGTTCGACGACGCGGTGCAGGGCGGCGTGCGCCACGTCCTGGCGGACGACGTCGGGGACTTCGTCCTGCAGCGGGCGGACGGGCTGTGCGCCTATCAGCTCGCGGTGGTCGTCGACGACGCGGCGCAGGGCGTCACCGACGTCGTGCGCGGCGCCGACCTGCTCGACTCGACGCCGCGGCAGATCTTCCTGCAGCGGCTGCTCGGCCTGCCCACGCCCCGGTACCTCCATCTTCCCGTCGCCACCGACGCGCGCGGCGTGAAGCTCTCGAAGCAGACCGGCGCCCCGCCGATCGACCGCGCGCGACCCGGCGCTGCGCTCGCCGGCGCGCTGCGGTTCCTCGGCCAGCGCGTCGACGCCGAGCTCGTCGACGACCGCCCGGCGGTGCTGCTCGCGTCCGCGCGCGCGCGCTGGGACCGCGCGTCGATTCCGCGCGCGCGGTCGGCGCTCGCGCCGGCCTGACGAAGCGCTACTGCGCGCGCTCCGCGAGGAAGGTCCCGATCGCGCGCCAGTACTCCTCCTGGGCGCCGAGGTCGTTGTGCCCGGCGCCGGGAATTCCCACCCAGCGCTTCGGCCCCGCCCACGCCGCGAAGAGGCGGCGCGAGTGCTCGGGCGGGACGATCGCGTCCCGCTCCCCGACGAGCGCGAGCAGCGGGACGCCGATCGCGGGGGCGCGGGCGAGCGAGTCGAACGGATGCTTCAGCAGCCAGCGCACCGGCAGAAACGGGTAGTGCCGCGCGCCGATCGCGACCATGCTGTCGAAGGGCGCCACGAGCACGACGCCCGCGACGCGACGGCGCGACGCCAGGTGCACCGCCACGCCGCTGCCGAGGCTGCGCCCGACCAGGACGATGCGGGCGCGATCGACGTCCGGGCGCGCCGCCAGCGCGTCGAAGACGCGCTCCGCGTCGGCGCACAGCGCCTGCTCGGACGGCTTGCCGTCGCTCTGGCCGTAGCCGCGATAGTTCACCAGCGCCAGCGACCACGCCTCCGGCCACGGCTCCGCGGCCTGCCGGGAGATTTCCTCGGCGTTGCCGCCGAAGTAGACGAGGAGCGGCGCGGGCGTGCGCGCGGCGCGAACGAGCCAGCCGCGCACGGTGACGCCGTCGCCCGCTTCGACGCTCAGCCCCTCCACCGCGCGCCCGGCGCGGGCGGGCGGCGGGCGCGCCGGGCCGGGCGGCGGCTGGAACAGCATGCCGTCCTGCGCGAGGTACAGCGCGCCCGGCACGCCGAGCGCCAGC
>JAGVSZ010000319.1 GCA_019137045.1 Betaproteobacteria bacterium | reverse complement strand
GCCGCCCGATGGCCACTGAGGGGCGCCCGGGCTTTGACTCGCGTCAAAGCTGCACCGGGATCCCCCGCCTAGAGTGCGGGCATTCGACTCTCCTATCCCTCCACGAGGAACCCCGATGATCCGCAAGCCCATTTCCCGCGTCACCCTCGCCGTCGCGGTCGCGGCCCTGGTTGCCGGCGCCGCGCAGGCGCAGCAGGCGACGCCGGAGGCGAAGCCGGTGCACCCCGGCACGCCGGCCGAAGACCTGATGTACCGCGGCGCGCCGGTGCCGATCAAGCCCGGCGAGGCGCCGGACGTGGTCAGCCCGAAGGCGCCGCCGATGACCGCAGCCGAGTTCGAGCGCGCGAAGCAGATCTACTTCGAGCGCTGCGCCGGCTGCCACGGCGTGCTGCGCAAGGGCGCGACCGGCAAGCCGCTCACGCCCGACATCACCCAGCCGCGCGGGACCGAGTACCTGAAGGTGTTCATCAATTTCGGCTCTCCGGGCGGCATGCCGAACTGGGGCACCTCGGGCGAACTGACCGAGAAGGACGTCGACATCATGGCGCGGTTCCTGCAGCACGAACCGCCGTCGCCGCCCGAGTACGGCATGAAGGAGATGAAGGCGACCTGGAAGGTGATCGTCCCGCCGGAGAAGCGGCCGAAGAAGAAGGAGAACAAGTTCAACCTCGACAACCTGTTCTCGGTGACGCTGCGCGACTCGGGCCAGATCGCGCTCATCGACGGCGACTCGAAGCAGATCGTGGCCATCATCCCGACCGGCTACGCGGTGCACATCTCGCGCACGTCGAACTCCGGGCGCTACCTGTACGTGATCGGGCGCGACGCGAAGATCAACCTGATCGACCTGTGGATGGAGAAGCCCGACACCGTGGCCGAGATCAAGGTCGGCCTGGAGGCGCGCTCGGTCGAGACCTCGAAGTACAAGGGCTACGAGGACCGGTTCGCGATCGCCGGCACCTACTGGCCGCCGCAGTTCGTGATCATGAAGGGCGACACCCTCGAGCCGCTCAAGATCCAGGCGACGCGCGGCATGACGGTGGGCGAGCAGGACTACCACCCCGAGCCGCGCGTGGCGGCGATCGTGGCCTCGCACAGCCGGCCCGAGTTCGTGGTCAACGTCAAGGAGACCGGCAAGGTCCTGATGGTGGACTACTCCGACCTCAAGAACATGAAGATCACCGAGGTCGACGCGGCGCGCTTCCTGCACGACGGCGGCTGGGACTCGACCAAGCGCTACTTCCTGGTCGCGGCCAACCAGTCCAACAAGGTCGCGGTGGTGGACACGAAGACCAACAAGCTCGCCGCGCTCGTGGACACCGGCAAGATCCCGCACCCGGGGCGGGGCGCGAACTTCAAGGACCCGAAGTACGGTCCGGTCTGGGCCACCGGCCACCTCGGCGACGAGACGGTGGTGCTGATCGGCACCGACCCGGAGAAGAACAAGCAGCACGCCTGGAAAGTGGTGCGCACGCTCAAGGGGCAGGGCGGGGGCAACCTCTTCGTCAAGACCCATCCGAAGTCGACGCACCTGTACGCCGACACCGCGCTCAACCCGGACCCGAAGATCGCGCAGTCGATCGCGGTGTGGGACATCAAGAACCTCGACAAACCCGCGCAGATCCTGCCGATCGTCGAGTGGTCCGGGATCAAGGACGGCCCGCGTCGCATCGTCCAGCCCGAGTTCAACAAGGCGGGCGACGAGGTCTGGTTCTCGGTCTGGAACGGCAAGGACCAGGAGTCGGCGATCGTGATCGTCGACGACAAGACGCTGAAGCTGAAGCAGGTGATCAAGGACAAGCGCCTGGTCACGCCCACCGGCAAGTTCAACGTGTACAACACGCAGCACGACGTTTACTAGAGGAGAAGACCGCATGAGGATCCGCATTGCCGCACTCGGCCTGGCGCTCGCCGCGGGCTGGGCCGCCGCGCCGGCCGCGCTGGCCGACGAGGCGCTCGCCAAGAAGCACAACTGCACCGCCTGCCACGCGGTGGACAAGAAGATGATCGGGCCCGCGTACAAGGACGTGGCGAAGAAGTACAAGGGCCAGGCCGACGCCGCCGCGAAGCTCGCGGAGAAGGTTAAGAAGGGCGGCAGCGGCGTCTGGGGCGCGGTCCCGATGCCGCCGAACGCGACCGTGCCCGACGGCGACATCCAGAAGCTCGTCGCCTGGGTGCTGGCGATGTGACGACGCGCGCCGGGCAACGGTGCGCGCGAGGGGGGCTGCGGCCCCCTTTCTCTTTGGGGCGCGCGCCTCCGGGGCGCGTTTGAGGTGGGTCAATGTCGGGCGGCGGGGCGCGGACGAAGATGCGCCGTGACCGGGGGCGAATCGATGCGGGCGGTTGCGAGTCGGAAGGGCAGGCTGACGGCCGGCGCCGTCGGGTGTCTCGCCGCCGCCGCGCTGCTCGCGGCCGAGCCCGCGGACTCGCGCCGCGCCGAGCTCACCCACCTGGTGCGCCAGGACTGCGGGTCGTGCCACGGCATGACGCTGAAGGGCGGCCTGGGGCCCGCGCTGACGCGCGACGCCCTGCGCGGCAAGCCCGCGGAGAGCCTGATCGTGACGGTGCTGTACGGCCGCCCCGGCACCGCCATGCCGCCGTGGCGCGCGTTCGTGAGCGAGGCGGAGGCGGCGTGGATCGTCCGGCAACTCCAGGAAGGGACCCTCGGTGAGCGTTGAACCGGCCGTCTGGCGGCGCTGGCGGAGCGCGGCAGTGGCCGCGGCCATTGCGCTCGCCGCGCTGGCGCCGGCCGCGCGCGCCGAGACCGGCGTGGTCATCGAGCGCGCCACCGGCAGCGTGCAGCTGGTCGACAACGCGCAGCGCGCGAAGCTGGCGCGCGTCGAAGGCCTCGGCGACCTGTCGCACGCCTCGCTCGTCTTCTCGCACGATGCGCGACACGTTTTCGTGTTCGGGCGCGACGGCGGGCTCACCAAGGTGGACCTCGCCGCCGCCCAGGTGGCGGGGCGCGTCGTGCAGGCCGGCAACTCGATCGGCGGGGCCATCTCGCGCGACGGGCGCATCGTCGCGGTGGCGAACTACGAGCCCGGCGGGGTGAAGCTCTTCGACGCGGCCACCCTCGAGCCGCTCGCGGAGATCCCGGCGACCTACGGCACCGAAGGCAAGCGCGCGAAGGTGGTCGGCATCGCCGACGCGCCGGGCAACCGCTTCGTCTTCAGCCTGTTCGAGGCGGGCGAGATCTGGGTCGCGGACGTCGCCGACCCGCGCGCACCGAAGGTCACGAAGCTCGCCAACGTCGGGCGCGAGCCCTACGACGCGCTGATCACGCCCGACGGCCGGCACTACATCGCCGGTCTCTTCGGCGAGGACGGCCTCGCGCTCGTCGACATGGCGAACGTCGAGGCGGGCGCGCGGCGCATCCTGGCGGACTACGGCCGCGGCGGCGAGAAGCTGCCGGTCTACAAGATGCCGCACCTGCGCGGCTGGGCGGTGGCGCAGGGCTATGCGTTCCTGCCCGCGATCGGCCGCCACGAGGTGCTCGTGGTCGAGCGCGCGACCTGGCGCGAGGTGGGGCGCATCCCGGTGCACGGCCAGCCGGTGTTCGTGATGGCGCGGCCCGACGGGCGGCAGGTGTGGGTCAACTTCGCCTTTCCCCGCAACGACACCGTGCAGGTGCTCGACGTCGAGCGCCGCGCGGTCGTGGAGACGCTCAAGCCCGGGCGCACGATCCTGCACATGGAGTTCAACGCCGGCGGCGAGGAAGTCTGGGTCTCGGCGCGCGACGACGACCGCGTCGTCGTCTACGACACCGCGACGTTCAGGCGCGTCGCCGAACTCGCCGCGCAGAGCCCGAGCGGCATCTTCTTCGAGTGGCGGGCGAAGAAGATCGGGCTCTGACGTGAACGCTCTCGAGCATCGGCTGCTCAACGACTTCCAGCGGCGCTTCCCGCTCGTCCCCCAGCCCTACGCCGCCCTCGCCGCGGCGCTCGGGACGGACGAAGGTGCGGTGATCGACGCGTACGCGCGCCTGCACGCGGCCGGCGCGCTGAGCCGCATCGGCGCGGTGTTCCGCCCCGGCGCGGTCGGCGCCTCGACGCTCGCCGCGATGGAGGTGCCCGTGGACCGTCTGGAGGCGGTCGCGGCGATCGTGTCGGCGTTTCCCGGCGTGAACCACAACTACGAGCGCGAGCACCGGCTCAACCTGTGGTTCGTGGCGGCGGCGCCGAGCGACGCGGCGCTCGACGCGCTGCTCGCGCGGATCGCCGTGCTCGCCGGCATCGAGGTGCTGAAGCTGCCGCTCGTCGAGGAGTACCACATCGATCTCGGCTTCCCGCTGGACGGGCCTTCGGCGCCGCGTGCGCCGCGCGCACGCGGGACCCGGCGCACCGTCCTCGGCGCAGCGGACCGCAGGCTCGTGGCCGCGCTCGAGGACGGCCTCGCGCTCGCACCGCGCCCGTACGCGGCGCTCGCTATGCGGGCGGCGCTCACCGAGCAGGCGGTCATCGACCGCCTCGAGCGCTGGCAGGCGGAGGGCCTGGTGCGGCGGTTCGGCGTCGTGGTGCGCCATCACGAGCTCGGGTGGCGCGCGAACGCGATGGCGGTCTGGGACCTGCCCGACGCTGCGGTGAGCGCGCACGGCCGGCGCCTCGCGGGAGCGGCGGGCGTCACGCTCGCGTACCGGCGGGCGCGGGCGCTGCCCGGCTGGCCCTACAACCTCTACTGCATGGTCCATGGCACCGAGCGGGGCGAGGTGCAGGCGCGCATCCAGGCGCTCGGCCGGGAGTGCGACCTCGACGCGTTCCCGCACGCGGTGCTCTTCAGCCGCACGCGCTTCAAGCAGACCGGCCCGCGCTACTGCGCCGCGCCCGAGGCGATCCATGGATGAGATCGACCGCGTGCTGGTGAACCGCCTGCAGGCGGGCATTCCGGTGGCCGAGCGGCCGTTCGCGGGCGTCGCCGGCGAGCTCGGCATCCCGGAGGCGGAGGTGTGCGGGCGGCTGCAGCGGCTGCTGGACGAGGGCACGCTCACGCGCTTCGGGCCGATGATCGACGCCGCGGCGCTCGGCGGCGCGTTCACGCTTGCCGCGATGAGCGTGCCCCCGCACGACTTCGACCGCGTCGCCGCGATCGTCAACGCGCGCGCGGAGGTGGCGCACAACTACCGGCGCGAGCACGCCTACAACATGTGGTTCGTGGTCGCGACCGAGCGGCCCGAGGCGATCCGCGCGGTGCTCGCGGAGATCGAGACCGAGTCGGGCTACCGCGTGCTCGACCTGCCGAAGCGGCGCGAGTACTTCGTGGGGCTGCGCCTGGAGGCGACCCGGTGAGCGCGTCGGCGGCCGCCCCCGGCCTCGACCCGGTCGACAGGCGCCTGCTCAAGGCGACGCAGGCCGGCCTGCCGCTCGTCCCGCGTCCCTACCACGCGCTCGCCGACCGGCTCGGGCTCGCGCCGCAGGAGGTGATGGACCGGTGCGAGCGCCTGCTTGCGCGCGGCGTCCTGCGGCGGATCGCCGCCGTGCCGAACCACTATGCGCTCGGGTACCACGCCAACGGGATGACCGTGTGGGACGTGGACGACGCGCGCATCGACGCGCTCGGCGAGCGGGTGGGCGCGCTGCCGTTCGTGTCGCACTGCTACCTGCGTCCGCGCGTGCCGCCCGCCTGGCCGTACAACCTGTTCGCGATGGTGCACGCCGAGACCCGCATGGAGGTGGTCGAGCGCGCCGAGGAGATCGCCGGGCTGCTCGGCGACGCGGCGCGCGCGCGCGACATCCTGTTCAGCACGAAGATCCTGAAGAAGACGGGGATGCGCCTCGGCGCGGAGTGAGCGATGTTCCGGGTGAGCCAGTTCATGCGCGAGATCGTAGCGCCGACGCCGGGCGCGCCGGACCGCGGAGCAGAGGCCCCGCTTGCGGGGATGCGACCGGGGAGGCGCGCATCGGACGCGGAAGCCGGCGCGCTGCCGGCCGCTTCGGGGTCGCACCTCCCGCCTGCGGCGGCAGGCGCTGCTCCGCCCTCCGCGGCCGGGCCGCGCCGGGACCCGCCCGGGCCGGTGGTGATCTGGAACCTGATCCGGCGCTGCAACCTCGCCTGCAGGCACTGCTACTCGGTCTCGGCCGACCGCGACTTCCCCGGGGAGCTGTCCACCGCGGAGGTCTTCGGCGTCATCGACGACCTGCGCGCCTTCCGCGTGCCGGTGCTGATCCTCTCGGGCGGCGAGCCGCTGCTGCGGCCCGACCTGTACGACATCGCCGCGCGCGCGAAGTCGCTCGGCTTCTACGTCGGGCTGTCCACCAACGGCACGCTGATCGACGCGGCGCACGTCGGGCGCATCGCCGCGCTCGGCTTCGACTACGTCGGCATCAGCCTCGACGGGAAGCGCGCGACGCACGACGCGTTCCGCCGCAAGCAGGGCGCGTTCGACCAGTCGCTCGGCGCCGCGCGCGCGTGCCGCGATGCGGGCATCAAGGTCGGGTTCCGGTTCACGCTCACCGAGGGCAACGCCGCCGACCTGCCGTGGCTGCTCGAGATGGCGCAGGCCGAGGGCATCGACAAGTTCTACCTGTCGCACCTCAACTACGCGGGGCGCGGCAACGTGAATCGCAAGCACGACGCCTTCCACCTCACCACCCGGCGCGCGATGGACCTCGTCTTCGACGCCGCGTGGGCCGCGGTCCGCGACGGGCGGGAGCGCGAGTTCGTCACCGGCAACAACGACGCCGACGGCCCGTACTTCCTCATGTGGGCGGCCGAGCGCTTCCCCGACAGGACCGAGCACCTGCGCGCGAAGCTCGCGCAGTGGGGCGGCAACGCCTCGGGCGAGAACGTCGCGAACATCGACAACCTCGGCAACGTTCACCCGGACACCTACTGGTGGGACTACACGCTCGGCAACGTGCGCGACCGGCCGTTTTCGGCGATCTGGTCGGATCTCTCCGATCCGATCCTCGCCGGCCTGCGCGCGCGGCCGCGCGCGATCAAGGGCCGCTGCGCCGCCTGCCGCCACTTCGCGCTCTGCGGCGGCAACACGCGGACGCGGGCGCGCAGCCTGACCGGCGACCCGTGGCAGGAGGACCCCGGCTGCTACCTCGACGACGACGAGATCGGGGTGACCGGCGCCGGGGAGCGGCTCGAGGTGACTCCGTACTCGCGCTGGCGGAAGGACGGGGTGCCGGTGTGAGGGCCGCGGCGCTTCTGCTCGCCCTCGCGCTCGCCGCGCCCGTCGCCGCCGACCCGGGCAAGCTCTACGCCGAGCACTGCGCGAGCTGTCACGGCGCGGATCGTCTTGGCGGCATCGGGCCGGCGCTGCTGCCCTCGAACCTCGAGCGGCTGCGCAAACCCGCCGCGGCCGAGACGATCGCCAGGGGGCGCGAGGCGACGCAGATGCCCGGCTTCGGCGACAAGCTGACCGCTGCCGAGATCGGCCAGCTCGTCGAGCTCGTCTACGCGCAGGTCGAACCCGAGCCGCGCTGGGGCGAGGCGGAGATCCGCGCCTCGCGGACCGTGCTGCACGCACCCGGCACGCTGCCCGGCCGGCCGCAGTTCGAGGCCGATCCGCTCAACCTCTTCGTGGTGGTCGAGACCGGCGACCACCACGTGAGCGTGCTGGACGGCGACAGGCTGGAGCGCATCCACCGCTTCCCGTCCCGCTACGCCCTGCACGGCGGGCCGAAGTTCACGCCCGACGGCCGCTACGTGTTCTTCGCCTCGCGCGACGGTTGGATCACCAAGTACGACCTCTGGAACCTGAAGACGGTGGCGGAGGTGCGCGCGGGCCTCAACACGCGCAACGCGGCGGTCTCGAGCGACGGCAAGTTCGTCGCGGTGGCGAACTACCTGCCGCACTCGCTCGTCATTCTGGACGCGGACCTGAACCTCGTGAAGGTGCTGCCGGTGGCCGACGCGGCGGGCAAGCGCACCTCGCGCGTCTCGGCGGTGTACGACGCCGGGCCGCGGCGCAGCTTCGTCGCGGCGCTGAAGGACGTGAAGGAGCTGTGGGAGGTGAGCTACGACCCGAAGTCCCCGGAGATTCCGGCGGGCGTCATCCACGACTTCCAGTACCGCGAGGGCGCGTTCATCCCCGGCTTCCTCAATCCGCGCCGCACCATCCTGGACGACTATCTCGACGACTTCTTCTTCACGCCGGACTACAACGAGGTGATGGGCGCCTCGCGCGAGGCGAAGCAGGGGCAGGTCGTGCACCTGGACGTGCGGCGCAAGATCGCGACGCTCGACGTGACGGGCATGCCGCACCTCGGGTCGGGGATCACCTGGATGCTGGACGGCCGGCGGGTGATGGCGACCCCGAACCTGCGCGAGGGCGTGGTGAGCGTCTTCGACATCAAGGCCTGGAAGCCGGTCGGCCAGATCCGCACCCTCGGCCCGGGGTTCTTCATGCGCAGCCACGAGAGCACGCCGTATGCGTGGGTGGACTCGATGATGAGCCCGGCGCACAAGGACACGCTGCAGGTGATCGACAAGCGCACCCTGAAGGTGGTCGTCGAGCTGCGGCCGGAGCCGGGCAAGACCCTCGCGCACGTCGAGTTCACCCGCGACGGGCGCTACGCGCTCGCGAGCCTGTGGGAGATGGACGGGGCGCTGATCGTGTACGACGCGCAGACGCTGAAAGAGGTCAAACGCATCTCGATGAGGAAGCCGGTCGGGAAGTACAACGTCTACAACAAGGTCACGCGCTCGGAAGGAACGAGTCACTGACGTGCGTCCGATCGACGACCCCGCCCGGTTCAACGCGGCCGTCGCCGCCTTCGACGCCGCGAACAGCGCGGACCCGAACCGCGAGCGCGACGGCCGGCTCGCCGAGCCGGGGGCGCTCGTGTACGCGCGCCGCATGAGCCGGATGCTCGCGCGCTTCGCGCCCGACGCGTCCGAGGCGGTGCGGCTCGCGGTGCGCTGCCAGCACATCCGGCGCTGGGAGATCCCGCGCGCCGAGTATCCCAAGACGCCCGAGGGCTACCGCGCGTGGCGCAAGCGCCTGATGGACTTCCACGCCGAGATTGCCGGGCGCATCCTGGAGGCCGTCGGCTACGAGGCGGAGGCCGTCGCGCACGTGCAGGCGCTCGTCCGCAAGGAGCGCATCAAGCACGATCCGGACGCGCAGCTGGTCGAGGACGTGGTGGACCTCGTCTTCCTCGAGCACTACCTCGAGCGCTTCGTCGCCGAGCACCCCGAGCACGACGAGGCGAAGCTCGCCGACATCCTGAAGAAGACCTGGGCGAAGATGTCGCCGCGCGGGCGCGAGGCGGCGCTCAAGCTCGTGAAGCTGCCCGAGAAGCTGAAGCCGGTGGTGCTGCGCGCCGTCGGCGGCGTGGCCTGAGCCGGCGCAGGGGCGACCGCAGCGGCCGGAAGGACTCCCGGATCTCCCGCGCCAGCGCCTCGGGCTGCTCCAGCGCGGCGAAGTGCCCGCCCTGCGGCATCACGCTCCTGCCCCGGATGTCAGAGGTTCGATTTGATCAGGCTGTCGATCGAGCGCCAGGGCAGCGCGGTCGCTGCGCTGCGCTTCTCGACGCGGCTGCCGCCGTAGACGATCCATCCGGGCGCAGCGAGCTCGCCCGCGAGCGCCGCGAACCGCGCGAGCGCGTCGAAGTAGTCGCTCGCCAAGGTCTGGCCCGCCTTGACCTCGATCGGCACGAGCGTCGTGCCGCGATCCAGCACGCAGTCCACCTCGCGGCCGGCGCGGTCGCGCCAGAAGTACAGGTTCGACGCGAGCGCGGCGTTGGCACGCCCCTTCAGCAGCTCTGCGATCGCCCAGGTCTCGAACAGCGCCCCGCGCAGCGGATGCGCGATCAATTGCTCCTCGCTGCGGATCTCCAGCAGCCATGCGGCGAGCCCCGGGTCGACGAAGTACAGCTTGGGCGTCTTGACCAGGCGCTTGCCGAAGTTGCGAAAGTGCGGCCGCAGCAGGACCACGATGAAGCTCGCTTCCAGGACCGACAGCCACGCTTTCGCGGTGTTGTGCGTGATGCCGCAATCGGCTGCGAGTCCCGAGAGGTTCAGGAGCTGTCCGGTGCGTCCCGCGCAGAGCCGCAGGAACACCCGGAAGCTCGCGAGGTCCCGGACGTTCACCACCTGGCGCAGATCGCGCTCGAGGTAGGTCTGAACGTAGTTGGCGTGCCAGCGGCTCGGCTCGAGCCGGCGGTCGTGGATCGGCGGATACAGCCCGCCGAAGAGCAGCTGCTCGATCGAGCGCGGGGCGAGCCGCTCGGGCAGCTCGCCGAGGGCGAAGGGCAGGAGCGATAGCAGGCCGGCCCGACCGGCGAGCGTCTGCGAGACGCCGGCGAGCACATCGAGCTGCTGCGAGCCCGTCAGGACGAACGAGCCCGGCCGCGGCGCCCGATCGACGATGCCCTGCAGGTACGAGAGCAGCTCGGGGGCGCGCTGGATCTCGTCGAGAAGGGCGCCGTCCGGGTACTGGGCGAGGAAGGCGCGGGGGTCGGCGACGGCGAAGTCGCGCACGTCCGGCTCCTCCAGTGACGCGTACGGCAGGGCCGGAAACGCCGCCCGACACAGTGTGGTCTTGCCGGATTGGC
>JAGVSZ010000369.1 GCA_019137045.1 Betaproteobacteria bacterium | reverse complement strand
CCGTCTGCCCGGCTGCGAGCTCTATGTGACCCTGGAGCCCTGCGCGATGTGTTCGGGCGCGATCATGCACTCCCGCATCGCGCGCGTGGTGTTCGGTGCGCGCGACCCGAAGACCGGTGTGGCCGGCAGTGTGCTCGACCTCTTCGCCGAGGCGCGCCTCAACCATCACGCCACCATCGAGGGCGGGCTGCTCGCCGACGAGTGCGGGCGCATGCTGTCGAGCTTCTTCGCGGCCCGTCGCGGGCGCACCCTGGTGGCCTGAATGCGGATCCGCGTGGACCTCGGCCGCCAGTGTCTGGAGCTTTTCGGCAAGGATGGCGCCTGCATCCGCCGCTACGCGGTGTCGACCGGCGAGCGCGGCGCGGGCGAGCGCAGCGGCAGCCTGTGCACGCCGCGCGGTCGCCACCGCATCCGTGCGCGCATCGGCGCGGGCGCACCGGCGGGCGCGGTGTTCCGCGGGCGCCGGCCGACCGGCGAGGTGTGGTCGCTGGAGTTCGCCGCCGCGCACCCGGGGCGCGACTGGATCCTGTCGCGCATCCTCTGGCTGTGCGGCGAGGAGCCGGGGCGCAACCGTGGCGGCGAGGTGGACACGATGCGGCGCTACATCTATCTGCACGGCACCGGCGACGACCAGCCCATGGGCGTGGCGCGCTCGCACGGCTGCGTGCGCATGCGCAACCGCGACATCATCGAGCTGTTCGAACTCGTGCCCGGGGGTACGGTGGTGGAGATCTTCGAATGAAGGATCTGGAAATCGAGGTCGTGGGCTGGGATGAGGCCGAGCTGCTGGTGATGCCGGTGCGCACCGAGGTCTTCGTGGTGGAGCAGGGCGTGCCCGCGGAGATCGAGCGCGACGCCCTCGATGCGGTGTGCCGGCACGCGATCGCGCGCGACGCCGGGGGCCGGGTGGTCGCCACCGGCCGCCTGCTGCCCGACGGTCACATCGGCCGCATGGCGGTGCGGCGCGCGGCGCGCGGTGCCGGGGTGGGCGGCGCGGTGCTGCAGGCGCTGATCGCCGAGGCGGCGCGACGCGGGCTGCGCGAGGTCGCGCTCGCCGCGCAGACCCACGCGCTCGACTTCTACCTGCGCCACGGCTTCGAGGCCGTGGGCGAGGTCTTCATGGAGGCGGGGATCCCGCACCGCGCGATGCGGCGGACGGTGTAGCGGCTGCGCGCGCATGCGCGTTCAAGCCGTGCCCGCGGCGAACTCGTGCTCGACCCGGCTGCGCAGTTCCCCATCCACATCCCAGGTCCATTCGATGAAGCGGGTGCGGCCCTTGCGGTCGCGCAGTACCACGCTGCTGCAGCGCGTTCCGTAGCCCGGCGCGCGGATGAAGGCGGGCGACAGCCAGCGCTCCCACTCCAGGCTCACGCCGGTCGCGGGCAGGTGCGGATCGGGCGCGGGCGCGGGGTCGCGCAGCAATGCGAGGAGGCCGGCGACCAGCGCGTCCTCGGTCGCCGCGAGCGGACCTGCCGTCGGCAGCGCCTCGAGCTCGCGGGCGAGCGCCGTGCGCGTCTTCACGAGCTTGGGCCACGGGCTGTCGAGCAGGTGGTTGGACAGGCCATAGCAGCCCGGCTCCAGCATGCGCAGCGCGCCGGTGGTGCTCTCGAGCACGCCGAGCCGATCGGCGTCGCCCACCAGCAGGTTGAAGGCGGCGTAGTTGTCCGCGCTCGCCTGGACGGCCTGCAGCGTGGCGGGCGCCGGGCGGGCATCCTCGAGCGCCTCGCGCACCAGCGCGCCGCGCGAGGGCGCTCCGGCGAGGTGGCGGCTGGGGTCGCGGAAGTTGGTCAGCGCGGCGAAGCGCCCGCGGCGCGTCAGGCCCATCCAGGTGCCGCCGGCCTCGAGGTCGCGGCCGGCGAGAAGCTCTGGCGCATCCACCCACCAGTGCGCGGGCGCGGCGGGGCGGGCGAGGTACTCGTCGCGGTTGGCCGCCACCACCAGCGGATAGTCGGGATGCGCCCGCCAGGCGAAGACGATCAGGCACACGGCCGAGCGCCTTCGCGGGTGCGACCATGCCGCCGGACCTGATCGCGGTGCGGATCAGCCGAGCGCATACGGCAGTTCGAGCAGGTTCGCGCGCGGCCCGTCGGGCGCGCCGACGCGGATCTCGCCCGCTTCCGCGCTGCTCGACTGGATCACGGCGAGCGCCTCCACGCCGCCATCGGCGGTCGGCGCGACATTGACCAGCTTGCCGGCCGACTGTTCGCCGAAGTCGGGCGCATAGACGTCGGTGCCGGGCGCGGCGGAGACGCCCGCCGGCAGGGCGAGGCGGTAGGTGCGCTTCTTGAGCTTGCCGAGGTATTGCGTGCGCGCGACGATCTCCTGTCCCGGGTAGCAGCCCTTGTGGAAGTCCACCCCGCCGATCAGCTCGTAGTTGAGCATCTGGGCGACGAACTCTTCCTGGGTGGGC
>JAGVSZ010000433.1 GCA_019137045.1 Betaproteobacteria bacterium | reverse complement strand
GGGTGTGCGCTCGAATCGAAGCGCGGCGGGATTCTACCCCGTTCGTTCACTCGGGCGGTAGGACCGCGCCCTTGCGCTCCACGATGAGGCCATAGGCCTGCGGCTCGCGGTGGCGCGCGAAGTCGAAGACGGTGCGCTTGTACGACTTCGTGAGGTCGAGATCGCAGCGCGCCACCGCGAGCTCGTCGCCGAGCGTCGTGCACGCCGCCACGATCTCGCCCGACGGCGCCACGATCACCGAGTTGCCGATCTGGTCGACGCCTTCCTCGCACCCGCCCTTCGCGACGCCGACCACCCAGGTGCCGTTCTGGTAGGCGCCCGCCTGCATCACGAGCTCGTTGTGGAAGTGCGAGAGCGCATCGTGCTCCGGCGCGGGCGGGTTGTGCACCGGCGTGTTGTAGCCGACCAGCACCATCTCCACGCCCTGCAGGCCCATCACGCGATAGGTCTCGGGCCAGCGCCGGTCGTTGCAGATGCACATCCCGAGGATCCCGCCGAACGCGCGGAAGACGGGAAACCCGAGATCGCCGGTCTCGAAGTAGCGCTTCTCGAGGTGCTGGAAGCGCCGCCACGGCTCGTGCTCCGCGTGCCCGGGCAGGTGCACCTTGCGGTACTTGCCGACGATGCGGCCGCTCTTGTCGACGAGGATCGAAGCGTTGAAGCGTCGCGTGCGGCCGCCTTCCTCCGTCAGCTCGGCGTAGCCGAGGTAGAAGCCGATTCCCAGCTCGCGCGCGGCGTCGAAGAGGGGCTGCGTTTCGGCCGAAGGCAGCGCGCGCTCGAAGAACGCGTCGATCTCCTCCTGGCGCTCGAAGTACCAGCGCGGGAAGAACGTGGTCAGCGCGAGCTCGGGATAGACGACGAGGTCGCAGCCGTGCGCTTTCGCCTGGCGCATGAGCGCGAGCAGGCGGGCCACGACCTGCGTGCGCGTCTCCGCGCGCGCGATCGGCCCGAGCTGCGCCGCGCCGACGGTGACGATGCGGGACACGAGGAGCCTCCTATGCGGCCAGCTCGAGCAGCGCGTGCAGGAGCACGTTCGCCCCGGCGGCGAGGTCGGCGGGCGCGGTGTGCTCGGCGGGGTTGTGGCTGATGCCCTGCACGCTCGGCACGAAAATCATGCCGGCGGGGCAGATGCGCGCCAGCATCTGCGCGTCGTGCCCCGCGCCCGAGGTCATGCGCCGGCACGAGTACCCCAGGCGGGCGGCCGTGCGCTCGACGAGCTGCACGACGCCGGCGTCGAAGGTCACCGGCGCGAACCGGGCGAGCGGGCGCGTCGCGATCGTCACGCCCTCGGCATGCGCGAGCCCGCCGACGAACAGCGCGAGCCGCCGCTCCGCCTCCCGGAGCAGCGCCTCGTCGGTGTTGCGCAGGTCGGCCGTGAGCGTCGCGCGGGCGGCGATCACGTTGATCAGGTTCGGGTGGAGGTCCACCTTGCCCATCGTGCACACCTGGCTCCCGCCCAGCTCGCGGGCGAGGTCGCGCAGGAACCCGCCGATCGCCGCGGCGGCGTAGCCGGGGTCGTGCCGCAGGCGCATCGGCGTCGTGCCGGCGTGGTTCGACTGGCCGGTGATCGCGATCTCCTGCCACGAGATGCCCTGGAGGTCGGCGACCGCGCCGATCGTGATCCCCTCCGCGTCGAGCACCGGGCCCTGCTCGATGTGCAGCTCGACGTAGGCGTGCGGGCGGTGCACGCCGGGCGGCGCGTCGCCGGCATAGCCGATGCGCGCGAGCTCGTCGCCGAGGCGCCGGCCGTCGATCGAGACGACGTCGAGCGCCGCGGGCAGCGCCAGCGCGCCGACGTACACGAGCGAGCCCAGCATGTCGGGCGCGAAGCGCGCACCCTCCTCGCCGGTGAAGAACGCGACCACGATCGGCCGGCGCGTGACGATTCCGGCGGCGTTCAGCGTCTCGACCGCCTCCAGGCCGCCGAGCACGCCGAGGTTGCCGTCGTAGCGGCCGCCGGTGCGGACCGTGTCGATGTGCGAGCCGGTCATCACCGGCGCAACGTCCTCGCGGCCGCGCCGCAGCCCGAACACGTTGCCGATCGGGTCGATCGCGACCTCGAGCCCCAGCGCGCGCATCCAGCCGACCACGAGATCGCGCCCGGCGCGGTCCTCGTCGGTGAGCGCGAGGCGCGCGCACCCGCCGCCCTCGATCGCGCCGATCGCGGCGAGCCGCTCGAGCCGGCGCATCAGGCGGTCGGCGTCGATGCGCAGGGCCTCGGCCTTCACGCGAGCAGCTCCTCCGCGCTCCGCCCCACGATGCGGCGGTAGATCTCCGGGTCGGTGTCGCCCTCGCTGCCGAGCAGGAGGACGCGCGCGGCGCCGTCGAGCCCGAGCTCGGCGCGCAGGTCCGCGCGGTCCTGCAGCGCGAGCAGCGCGGCGAGCCCGGCCCCGCCCGTCTCCCCCGCGACGATCACC
>JAGVSZ010000079.1 GCA_019137045.1 Betaproteobacteria bacterium | reverse complement strand
GATGTAGGTCTGGTAGGGGATGTAGGTGTCGTAGGGCGGGATGATCGACACCCCGAACACGTTCTGGAAGCCGGCGGCGAACACCACCAGCCACAGCAGCGGCCGCACCAGCGCGGAGGCCAGCCGGCCGCCCTGGCGGACGAACTTGGCGATCTCGCGGCTGGCGACCGCCTGCAGCGCGAGCAGGGCGTGGGCGGGTCTCATCGACATCCTCGCGAAGCGGACAGAGCGGGCGATGGCGGATTCACGATCCGGTCACCCTCACGGCTTGCACCGGCTGTCGCGGCGGTCGAAGCCCAGCGTGTCCATGTTGTTGGTCTGGTGCAGGAAGCCCTGCAGCGGCGCGCGCTCGATCACCGCGTTGTGGGTGGCGATCAGCAGCGGCTGGCGCAGCTGGCGGTCCCAGTCGCGGAAGTAGAGGCGATTGCCCTTGAAGCCGTCGATGGTGATCTCCTCGCCGCCGAGGTAGGCGACGAGCTTGTCGAAGGGCGCGTTGCCGGTACGCACCACCGCCTCGACCACCGCCTTCACCGCCACCCAGGCCGCCCAGTCGGCGCTGCCCATGTGGCGCTTGGCCTGCTTCTCGAAGCGGCTGGTGAGCTGCGGCGCGCCGTGGCGCGGCCACGCCCAGTGCCAGGCCTCGGCGACGAGGCCCTCGGCGCCCACCACCGGGCGCGGGCGCACGGTGTCGTAGGGCACGCTGCGCGCGAACTCGCCGTCGCTGTCGGCGACGAAGACCACGTCGTAGTCGCCGCCGGCGGTGAGCAGGCCGACGTTGCCGAGCTCGCGCTGGCGCGGGTCGTTGCTGAGGACGAAGTCCTTCTTGTCGACGATCTTGAGCCCGAAGCGGCGCGCCGAGTTCTCGAACGCGGCGCCGATGAGCTTGTCCTCGTCGCGCGGCCCCTGCAGCAGCAGCACGTTGCGCCACTTCTTCGCCACCAGGAACTGGGCGAGCGCGTCGGCCTGCATGCCGTGGTTGGGGATCGTATGGTAGAGGTGGGCCTGGCACTGCGCCTGGCGCAGCGCGTCGTCGGGCGCGGAGACGTTGAACAGCAGCAGCTCGCGGCCGCGGGTGGCGGCGGCGAGCTCGGCCACCACCTTGCCCGGCGCGTCGACCAGGAAGTGGCGCACGCCCTCGGCGTGCAGCTTCTCCAGCTCGGCGAGCAGCGCGGGCGCGTCGGCGCCGCGCGCACGCACGATGTCGAAGCTCACCCCGATCGCCTGGCCGACGAAGCGCGACTCGCGCAGCGCCACCTCGGCACCGGCGAAGGGCGCGCCGAGCGGGCGCGACAAGGTGCGGAAGAAGGCCTTGCGCTCGTCGTAGCGCGAGTCCTCGTTGAGCTCCAGGTAGCCGAAGCGGATCACCTCCGCAGCCCCGGCGACGAGCGCGAACAACAGCAGCGAGGCCGCCAGGGCGATGTGCGTCAAGGCACGCGAATTCATGTTCATCTCCATCGATCCTTCCAGACCGCCACGGCCCCGTTCTCGACGGTTCCCATTCGCGCCTTGCGGCGCTCCTACATCCCACCCCGAGACGCGACGGTTCCCGTTCGCGCCTTGCGGCGCTCCTACATCCCACCCCGAGACGCGACGGTTCCCGTTCGCGCCTTGCGGCGCTCCTATATCCCACCCCGAAAAGCGACGGTTTGCGTAGGAGCGCCGCAAGGCGCGAAAGCGGCCCTGCCCACGGCGACCACGTCGATTGCCGCACCGCCGTCTTCGCGGCTGGCGCCGCTCCTACACCCCACCCCGATGCGCGGGGGGTCTCGCTCGCGGCTGGCGCCGCTCCTACACCCCACCCCGATGCGCGGGGGGGCTCGCTCGCGGCTGGCGCCGCTCCTACATCCCACCCCGAAGCGCGGCGGGTCTCGTTCGCGGCTGGCGCCGCTCCTACATCTGCCCGATGCGCGGCGGGTCTCGTTCGCGGCTGGCGCCGCTCCTACATCCCGCCCCGGCACGCGGCGGTTTGTGTAGGAGCGCCGCAAGGCGCGAATGCGGCCTCAATCGTCGATCACCGCGGTGTGCGGCACGCGGCCGACCGGCACCGAGCGCCGCACCTTGTTGGTCTTCGTGTCGACCAGCGAGATGTCGTCCGACAGCCCATTGACCACCACCAGCATGGACTCGTCGCGGCTGAGCGTCGCGCCCCAGGCGCGGCTGCCCACCAGCACGTAGTCGCGCACCTGGCGGGTGGCGACGTCGACCACCGCCACATGGTTGGCGCGGCCCAGGGTCACGTATGCGGTCTTGCCGTCGCGCGTCATGACGATGCCCACCGGCGTCACGTCGTCGCTGCGGAAGCCCTTCGGCGCGAACGTGACCGTCTCCTTCACCGCGTTGGCCTTCGCGTCGAGCACCGTCACCGAGGCACCGAGCTCGTTGGTCACCCACACCTCGCTGCCGTCCGGCGTGTCGGCGAA
>JAGVSZ010000446.1 GCA_019137045.1 Betaproteobacteria bacterium | reverse complement strand
CGATGCGCAGCGGCGCGACCGCGCGCGGGTGGATGATGCGGGTGAACTCGCGCGCCGACTGCTTGAGCAGGACGAGCGCGCGGATCATCTTCATCCCGCCCCCGGTGGAGCCCGAGGAGGAGGCGAAGCAGCACAGGAACAGCATCCACAGCGGCGCGAACGCGGGCCACAGGGCGTAGTCGGTGTTGGCGTAGCCGGTGGTGCTCGCCACCGAGACGACGTTGAACGCGGCGAAGCGCAGCGCGGTCGGGAACGACCCGTACACGCCGTGAGCGAACAGGAACGCGGCGACCAGGACGGCGCTGCCCAGCATCGCGAGCACGACCATGCCGGCCTCCGGGTCGCGCGCGTACGGGGCGAGGGCGCGGCGCCGCAGCACCAGGAAGTGGGTGGCGAAGTTGATGCTCGCGACCAGCATGAACGCGATCGCCACCGCCTCGATCAGCGGCGAGTCCCAGTAGCCGAAGCTCGCGTCGTGCGAGGAGAACCCGCCCAGCCCGATGGTCGAGAACGCGTGGATGACCGCGTCCATCGGGCTCATCCCGGCGAGCCAGTAGGCCGCCGCGCAGGCGACGGTGAGCAGCAGGTAGACGCGCCACAGCCCCTTCGCGGTCTCGGTGATGCGCGGGGTGAGCTTGGTGTCCTTCATCGGCGTGGGCGTCTCGGCCTTGAAGAGCTGCGCCCCGCCCACGCCGAGCAGCGGCAGGACCGCGACCGCGAGCACCACCACCCCCATGCCGCCCATCCAGATGAGCTGCGCGCGCCAGAGGTTGATCGACGCCGGGACGCGGTCCAGGTTCGACAGGACGGTGCCGCCCGAGGCCGTGAAGCCCGATACGGTCTCGAAGTAGGCGTCGGTGAACGACAGGCCCTCGAGCTGCAGCAGCAGCGGCAGGGTCGCGAAGCCCGGCAGCAGGAGGTACACGGCGGCGACCAGCAGGAAGCCGTCGCGCACCCGCAGCTCGCCCGCATGCCGGCGCGACGCGAGCCAGAGCACCGCGCCCGCGGTGAGCGTGAGCGCGACTGCGCCGTCGTACGCCCTCTGCGCGCCGTCGTCGAGCGCGTGCGAAACGCCGAGAGGGATGAGAATCGACAGCCCGAAGATCACCACGATCAGGCCGAGCGTGTTCGCCAGCGGCGCGAACTGGGCGAGTCCCGGGAAGGGAACGGAGGCTGAGCGCGGCACGCAGGGCAGGCGGACTAGATGAAGCTGTAGCCGACCTGGAAGAGCTTCTCCACCCGCGGGATCATGCGCTTGTTCGCGAGGAACATGATGACGTGGTCGTCGGGGAGGATCACGGTGTCGTGATGCGCCATCACCACCTCGCTCTTGCGCTCGTCGGCCACCAGGTCGCTCTTGCGCACCACCTCCGGGCGCGCGAGCGCGCGCACCACCGCCCCGATGGTCGCCCCGCGCGGCAGCTCGATGTCCTCCACCTTCTTGCCGATCACCTTGCAGGTCTTCTCGTCGCCGTGGGCGACGATCTCGATCGCCTCGGCCACCCCGCGGCGCAGGCTGTGCACCGCCGCGACGTCGCCGCGGCGGATGTGCTGCAGGAGCTTGCCGATCGTCACCTGCGCCGGCGAGATCGCGATGTCGATCTGTCCGCCCTGCATCAGGTCGGCGTAGGAGCGGCGGTTGATCAGCGCCAGGACGCGGCGCGCGCCGAGGCGCTTGGCGAGCAGCGCGCTCATGATGTTGTTCTCGTCGTCGTTGGTGAGCGAGAGGAAGAGATCCATCTCGCCGATGTTCTCGTTCTCGAGCAGCTCCTCGTCGGTGGCGTCGCCCTGCAGCACGAGCGCCGAGCCCAGCCGCCCGGCGATGCGCTCCGCGCGCCGCTTGCTCACCTCGATGATCTTCACCTGGTACTCGCTCTCCAGGGCGAGGGCGAGGCGCAGCCCGATGTTGCCGCCGCCCGCGATCATCACGCGCCGCACCGGCTTGTCCATCTTGCGCAGCTCGCGCATGACCTGCCGGATGTGCTCGGTGTCGGCGAGGCAGAACACCTCGTCGCCGGCCTTCACCACCGTGTCCCCGTCCGGGATGATCGCCTGGTCGCCGCGGAAGATCGCGGTCACGCGCGCATCCACTTTCGTCAGGTGCTGGCGCAGGTCCCGCAGCGGGTGGCCGACGAGCGGGCCGCCCTCCACCGCGCGCACCGCCACCATGGTGACGCGCCCGTCGGCGAAGTCGATCACCTGCAGCGCCTCCGGGAACTCGATCAGCCGGCCGATCGCCTCGGTGACGATGTCCTCGGGGCTGATCGCGTAGTCCACCGCGAAGCCCTCGTCGGAGAGCAGCTCCGGGCGCGCGACGATGCTGCGCGAGCGCACGCGCGCGATGCGCGTGGGGACGTTGAACAGCATCTTGCCCACCTTGCAGGCGGCGAGGTTGGTCTCGTCGGACTGCGTGACGGCGATCA
>JAGVSZ010000116.1 GCA_019137045.1 Betaproteobacteria bacterium | reverse complement strand
CGGCCAGAGCCTGCCCGACCTCGCCGCGCTCAAGGCGCAGGTCGACGCACATCCCGAGAACCTCGACGCGCGCCTGGACTATGCGGACCGGCTCGCCGCGGACGGCCGACTGCCGGCGGCGCTCGACGAGCTGATCGAGGTCGTGCGGCGCGACCGCGCCGAGCACCGCGAGCGCGCGCGCCGGACGATGCTCGCGCTTTTCGGCCTCGCCGCCGACCAGCCCGAGCTGGTCGGGGAGTACCGCCGCAAGCTCTCCGGCGCGCTCTACTAGGCGCGGCTCGGCGGGCGGCCCTAGCGGGGGCGCGCTTTTTTGGGGCACAATCCGCCGCAACCGCAACCGGTCTGCCGCCGACATGGACGCCCCGCTGATCCTGACCCTCGACTCGCACGGGGTTCCGCATCGCTGGGTGACCTGGCAGCAGGCCTGCTTCTACTACGCCAAGAACCTGGTCGCGTGGACGCTCGGCCGCACCGCGTTCACCGCCTACGGCGGCATCTGCCGCGCCACCGGCGAGCGCTCCAGCATCACCGGGCACTCGATCATCGCCGTGAAGGGCAAGGCGATGGCGATGAAGGGGTTCACCCAGGTCCCGCCGCTCAACAACCGCGAGCTCTTCCGGCGCGACCGGCACCTGTGCGCCTACTGCGGCGGGGAGTTCAGCTTCCTGCGCCTCACCCGCGACCACATCCTCCCGCTCTCGCGCGGGGGACGCGACGGGTGGACCAACGTCGTCACGGCGTGCCGGCACTGCAACGGCGTGAAGCGCAACCGCACCCCGGACGAGGCGGGGCTCGAGCTCTACTACGTGCCCTACGTCCCGAACAAGGCCGAGTACCTGATCCTCACCAACCGCCGCATCCTCGCCGACCAGATGGAGTTCCTGCTGCAGCACGTGGCCTCCCACAGCCGCGTGTTCCACCTCGTACACGCCGACGGGTAGCGCGGCGAGGCCGCCCGCGCGGCGCCATGGCCCGGGACTTCTGGCGCAACTCCGGCTTTCACCTCCTCGAGCGCGACGGCGCGGGGCGCTTGCGCGTCACCGACGACTTCCTCCGCGCCTACCTCCTGCGACCCGAGGTGCGCCCGGTGGACGAGTCGGGGCCGTGCGAGCGCGCCCTCCACGCACGGCTGCTCGCCGACCCGCGCCGCGCGGTGGCGCCGGCCGACCTCGCGGCGATCGAGGACGAGGACGCCCGCCACAACTACCGCGTGCTGCTCGAGTTCAGGGCGCGCCTGCTCGCCGCCGACTCGGTCGAGGCCTGCTACATCGGGCTCTTCGCGAGCGCCATCAGGACGCCGCCGCTCTTCATCGACCAGCTCGCGCAGATCTGCCTGCGCAACGTGCTCGAGGGGGTGGACGACCCGCTCGAAGCGCGCGCCGGCGAGCTCTTCTTCCGCGAGCAGAAGGCGACCGTGGACAAGGGCCAGATCCTGCTCGCGGACCTGGAGCGGGTCGAGATGCACGCTTCCGGCGGGGCATACGGGAGCCTCGGCCGCCTCATCGTCGCAGCGCAGACGTCGATCGGATCGGCCAGCCTCGACGTGCTGGACGACGCGAACGGCGAGCGCTACTGGGAGCGCGACCAGCAGCACGACTTCGTGATCGGGCTCAACCACGGGCGCGCGGCGCTCGCCGCCCTGGCGCGGGTGATCGAGCGCTGGATCGCGCACTTCCTGGGCGTCGCGGTGAAGGTGGCGCCGCTGCGCCAGATCGAGGAGCCGCGCTGGGCGTGGCACATCGGCCTCGACGCGCAGTCCACCGCGGTGCTGAACGACCTGTGGCACGGCGCGGAGGTCGAGGCCGGGCGGCTGCGCCGCCTGCTCGCCCTCTTCCGGCTCGAGTTCGCCGAGCCCGCCGCCATGCGCCCGGACCTCGCCGGCCGGCCGGTGTACCTCGCGCTCGGGATGGACGAGTCGAACGTCGTGCGGATGAAGCCGCAGAACCTGCTCGTGAACCTCCCGCTCGCGGCGCGGTCGTGAGCCGGGGCGATCGGCCATGATCGGCGAAGCGCACGTCGTGCCCGACTACTGGCGGCGCGCGCAACGCGCGCTCGCGCGCCGCGACCCGGTCATGGCGGGCCTCATCCGTGCGCACCCGCGCATCGGGCTGCGCAGCCGCGGCGACCCGTTCCAGACCCTCGCGCGCTCGATCGTCGGCCAGCAGATCTCCGTGCAGGCGGCCGACAGCGTGTGGACGCGCTTCGTCGGCGCGCTCCCCGCGCTCACCCCGGAGGCGGTGCACGCGTGCGCACCGGAGCGCCTGCGGACCTGCGGCCTCTCGGCGCGCAAGGCCGAGTACCTGCGCGATCTCGCGCGGCACTTCGTGCGCGGGACCATCCACGCCCATCGCTGGCCGGCGATGGACGACGAGGCGGTCATCGCCGAGCTCGTCCGGGTGCGCGGCATCGGCCGCTGGACCGCGGAGATGTTTCTCATCTTCAACCTGCTGCGCCCGGACGTGCTCCCGGTCGACGATCTCGGCCTGCGGCGCGCGGCGAGCCTCCACTATCGCGGCGGCCGCGCGCTCACGCCGCGCACGCTGCGCCGGCTGGGGGAGGGCTGGGCGCCGTGGCGGTCGGTCGCCACCTGGTACCTGTGGCGCTCCCTCGACCCGGTTCCGGTCGAGTACTGACGCGCGACGCGCGGGTAGAATCCCCGACCCATGGCCGCGCCCGCCCTCAAGTCCACCTTCCTCGACTTCGAGCAGCCGATCGCCGAGCTCGAGGCGCGCATCGACGAGCTGCGCTACGTGCAGGACGACTCCGCGGTCGACATCTCCGAGGAGATCTCGCGCCTGCAGAAGAAGAGCCAGGCGCTCACCAAGGAGATCTACGGCAAGCTCACGCCGTGGCAGGTGGCGCAGGTTGCGCGCCATCCGCAGCGTCCCTACACGCTCGACTACGTCAACGCGCTCTTCACCGACTTCCAGGAGCTGCACGGGGACCGCGCGTACGCCGACGATGCGTCGATCGTCGGCGGTCTGGCGCGCTTCAACGGGCAGCCGGTCATGGTGATCGGCCACCAGAAGGGCCGCGACACCAAGGAGAAGATCCACCGCAACTGGGGCATGCCGCGTCCCGAGGGCTACCGCAAGGCCCTGCGCCTGATGCGGCTCGCCGAGAAGTTCGGGCTGCCGGTGCTGACCTTCGTGGACACGCCCGGCGCCTACCCCGGGATCGGCGCCGAGGAGCGCGGACAGTCCGAGGCGATCGGGCGCAACCTCTTCGTGATGGCCGAGCTCAAGGTGCCGATCGTCTGCACGATCATCGGCGAGGGCGGCTCCGGCGGGGCGCTGGCGATCGCCGTGGGCGACCTCGTGTTGATGCTGCAGTACGGGACCTACTCGGTGATCTCGCCCGAAGGCTGCGCGTCCATTCTCTGGAAGAACGCCGAGATGGCGCCGGAGGCGGCCGAGACGCTCGGCATCACGGCGGCGCGGCTGAAGCAGCTCGGGCTGGTCGACAAGGTGGTCAGCGAGCCGCTCGGCGGGGCGCACCGCGACCACGCGGCCGCGGCGCAGAACCTGAAGAAGGCGCTCCAGGACGCCCTCCGCAGCCTGGCCGACAAGGGGCCGGCGGCGCTCGTCGAGGAGCGTTTCGAGCGCCTGATGGGCTATGGCAGGTTCAAGGAAGTGGCGCTCAAGTGAGCTCGGCGCGCGCGTCCGGGCCGAGCTGGAGCGCCACGTTCCGCGCGGCGCGCGCCTGACCCTCGCCCTCTCGGGCGGCGTCGACTCGATCGCGCTGCTCGACCTGCTCGCGGCGCTCGCCCCGCGTCATGCGCTCGTGCTCGACTGCGTGCACGTGGACCACGGGCTCAGCCCGAACGCGCCGGCGTGGGCGCGCTTTGCGCGCGCGGCGGCGCGCGGCTACCGGTTGCGGTGCACGGTGCGCAAGGTGGACCTCGCGCCTTATCGCGCGCTCGGCCTCGAGGGTGCAGCGCGGGCCGCGCGTTATGCGGCATTGGCCGCACTGCGCTCGGACTTCGTCGCGCTCGCGCAGCACCAGGACGATCAGGCGGAGACGGTGCTGCTGCAGCTCGTGCGCGGCGCCGGGCTCGCGGGGCTCGCCGGGATGCCCGCGCTGCGCGCGCCGGCGCGGGGCGCGCGCGCCGGGCCGGCCCTGTTCCGCCCGCTCCTCGGCGCGACGCGCACGGAGATCGAGACGTATGCCCGGGCGCGCGGCCTGGACTGGGTGGAGGACGAGAGCAACAGCGACACGCGGCGGGCGCGCAATCTCGTCCGGCACCGCGTGCTGCCGCTCCTGCGCGAGGTCAATCCCGGGGCCGTCGCGAACCTGGCGCGCAGCGCTGCCCTGATCGCGGACGCGAACGACCTGCTCGGGACGCTCGCGGCTGCGGACGCCGGTCACGGTGTCCTCGAAGTCGCGGCGCTCGCGGCGCTCCCGGCGCCCCGGGCGAGGAACGCGCTGCGGTGGCTGCTCGCGCAGGCCGGCGCGGCGGCGCCCGAGCGGGCGCGACTCGACGAAGCGCGGCGCCAGCTCATCGGGGCGCGCGCGGATGCGGCGGTCCGGGTCCCGGTCGGCAATGCCGAGTTCCGCCGGTACCAGGGGCGGGTCAGGGTGGTCCGTCAGCGGCCGCCCGTGCCGCGCGCGTTCGCGGCGCCCTGGCCTGGCGGAGCCGTCTGGCGCATTCCCGAGCTCGACGGCGTCCTGCGCTTCCGGCGAGTGCGCGGTCGCGGGCTGTCGGCGGCGCGGGTGGCCGCGGGAACGATCGAGGTGCGGGCGCGGCGCGGCGGCGAGCGCCTGCGCATCGACGAGCACCGGCCGCGGCGAACGCTGAAGGCGCTGCTGCGGGAGAGCGAGACCGCGCCGTGGGAACGGGAGCGGCTGCCGCTCCTCCACTGCGATGGCGTGCTCGCGTGGGTGCCCGGAATCGGGGTCGCTGCCGGGTTCCGCGCGCGGCCGGGCGAGCCGGGGCTCGAGCCGGTGTGGGAGGGCAGCCGGGAAACCCTGCTGGAAAAGTGACAGCGTCGGGCGAAAGCGGTGATAAAATAACAGGTTATTTCAGGATTCGAACGCTGGACGAATTCCGGCCGAGCGGCGCGAACAGGGAGCAGGCATGGCAGTGGAACGGACCCTTTCCATCATCAAACCCGACGCGGTGGCGAAGAACGCGATCGGCCAGATCTACGCCCGCTTCGAGGCGGCCGGGCTGAAAATCGTCGCCGCTCGCATGATGTGGCTGTCGCAGCACGATGCCGAGGGCTTCTACGCGGTGCACCGGGAGCGCCCCTTCTTCCGCGATCTCGTCAAGTTCATGACCTCGGGGCCGGTGATGATCCAGGTGCTCGAAGGCGAGGGCGCGATCGCGCAGAACCGCGAGCTCATGGGCGCAACCGATCCGAAGAAGGCTGCGCCCGGGACGATCCGCGCCGACTTCGCCGACTCGATCGATGCGAACGCGGTGCACGGGTCCGACGGACCGGACACCGCGCGCACCGAGATCGCGTACTTCTTCCCGAGCTGCGCGCTCTACTCGCGCTAGGGCGCGCGCGTTGCGCATGAAGACCAACCTGCTCGCGTTCGACGCCGCCGGCATGGGGGCCTTCTTCGCCGCGATCGGCGAGAAGCCGTTCCGGGCGCGCCAGGTGCTCCGCTGGGTGCACCGTGCGGGCGAGTCCGAGTTCGCGCGCATGAGCGACCTCGCGCGCGGCCTGCGCGAGCGCCTCGCCGCGACCGCCGAGGTGATCCCGCCGCGGATGGTCGGCGACACCACCGCGGCCGACGGCACGCGCAAGTGGCTGCTCGACGTCGGCGCCGCCAACGCCGTGGAGACGGTCTTCATACCGGAGACGGAGCGCGGCACGCTTTGCGTCTCGACCCAGGCCGGCTGCACGATGGCCTGCCGGTTCTGCTCGACCGGGCGGCAGGGCTTCAACCGCAACCTCTCGACCGCCGAGATCGTGGGGCAGCTGTGGTGGGCGAACCGCGCGCTCGGCGCGGTGCACGGGACTGACCGCGCGATCAGCAACGTGGTCCTGATGGGGATGGGCGAGCCGCTTCTCAACCTCGACAACCTGCTGCCCGCGCTGCGCCTCATGCTGGACGACAACGGCTACGGCCTCTCGCGCCGGCGGGTCACGGTGTCCACGGTCGGCATCGTGCCGATGATGGATCGCCTGCGCGAGGAGTGTCCGGTCGCGCTCGCGGTGAGCCTGCACGCACCCAACGACGCGCTGCGCAGCCGGCTCGTGCCGATCAACGAGAAGTATCCGCTCGCGGCGCTGTTCGCCGCCTGCCGGCGCTACCTGGCGCGGGCGCCGCGCGACTTCGTGACCTTCGAGTACGTGATGCTCGACGGGGTGAACGACGCCGAGAGCCACGCGCGGGAGCTCGCGCGGCGGCTGGCGGAGGTGCCCTGCAAGGTCAACCTGATCCCGTTCAATCCGTTCCCCGCGTCCGGTTTCGCGCGCTCGCCGCGCGCGGCGGTGCGGCGCTTTGCCGACATCCTGCTCGCCGCCGGGATCGTCACCACGACGCGCAAGACGCGCGGCGAGGACATCGACGCGGCCTGCGGTCAACTCGCGGGGCGGGTGCACGATCGGGCGCGGCGCGCGGCGCGCGTCGCGGGGGCGGCGGCATGAGCACCGCCCGCGCCGCCCGCGCGTGGGTCGTCGCGCTCGCCGCGACGCTCGCGACCGCTTGTGCGACGAACGACCCGGCCGCGCCGCAGCCGGGCGTCGATCGCGGCATCCAGAGCCCGGACCCGGATACCGGGGTGGTCGGCGAGATGCGCGACGCCCGGACCCGGGCGAAGGCGCACACCGATCTGGCCGGGGCCTATTACGAGCTCGGCAATCTCGGCGTCGCCCTCGAGGAGGCGCGCATCGCGCTGCAGGCCGACCCGAACTACCCCGCGGCCTACAACGTCCTCGGCCTCGTCAATCTGGAGCTGAAGGACACTGCAGCGGCGGAGGCGAATTTCCGCCGCGGCCTGCAGCTCGCGCCCCAGGATCCCGACCTCAACCACAACTACGGCTGGTTCCTGTGCCAGACCGGACGCGACGAGCAGTCGATCCAGTGGTTCCTCAACGCGGTGCGCAACCCGCTCTATCCGACGCCGGCGAAGTCCTTCGCCGCGGCCGGGCGCTGCCTCGTGAAGCGCAACCCGACGGAGGCGGCGACCTACTTCGACCGCGCGCTGCGCCTGGACCCGAACAGCTTCCAGGCCATGCTGCCGTACGCCGAGCTGCTCTATCGGCGCGGCCAGCTGCAGGAGGCGAAGGGGCTGGTCGTGCGCTTCAATCGCCTCGTCCCGGACGGCACGCCCGAGTCGCTGTGGCTGGGCGTGCGCATCGAGCGCAAGCTCGGCGACCGCCTGGCGGAGGCGAGCCTCGCCAACCAGCTGCGCCGCCGCTACGCCGGCTCCCCCGAGTACCAGGCGCTGCAGCGCGGCGAATACGACTGACCGGACTGCTCCGATGAGCGACGCACCCCTCCCCGATCCCGCCGACGCGCGCCTGCCGGGACGGCGGCTTGCCGCGGCGCGCGCCGCGCGCGGACTGACGATCACCGAGATCGCCCTGCGGCTCAAGTTCGCACCGCGGCAGATCGAGGCGCTCGAAGCCGACCGGTACGACGCGCTCGCCGGCCCCGCGTTCGTCCGCGGGATGATCCGGGCCTACTCGAAGCTCGTCGGCGAGGACGCCGATGCGCTGATCGCGGCGCTGCGCGCCTCGCCGCTGACCGCCGCGGGGCCCACCGTGACCGGCCCGCGGGCCATCGGGGTCGCCATCCCGCGCCGGCCGCGCCGCGGCTCGATGGTGTACGTAGTGCTTTCGGCGCTGGTCGTGATCGCGGTCGCGGGCGTGGTCGGCGAGTGGCTGCTGCGACCGGTCGCGCCGCCCAAGTCCGCCGCGACCCGGCTCGCGCTGCCGACGCAGCCGCTGGGTGTGGCGCCTGTTCCGGCGCCCGCGGCGGCGCCGGCGGCACCGGCAGCCCCGCGCGCAGCGGCGGACGTCGCCCCGGCCGCCGCGCCGGGACCGGTGGAGACCGTGGTGAACGCGCGGCGCATCGAGCTCGATTTCGACCGCGAGTCGTGGGTCGAGATCCGGGATGCGGAAGGCCGCGTCGTGTTCTCGCAGCTCAACCGGCCGGGGACGCGCCGGGAGGTCGAAGGGGTTGCGCCGTTCTCGATCGTGATCGGCAACGCGCATGGCGTGAAGCTGCGCTACAACGATTCCGACGTCGACCTCATGCCGTACACGCGCACCGACGTGGCGCGGCTGACCCTCAAGTAGCGTGGCCGACGTGCCGGTGCAGCATCGCCCATCGCGCCAGGTCCGGATCGGCGCGGTCGCGGTCGGCGGGGGCGCGCCGATCGTCGTGCAGTCCATGACCAACACCGACACGGCGGACGCCGAGGCGACGGCGCGCCAGGCGTTCGACCTCGCGCGCGCCGGCTCGGAGCTCGTGCGCGTCACCGTGGACACCGCCCGGGCCGCCGCCGCGGTGCCCGAGATCCGCGCGCGCCTGGACGCGCTCGGCTGCGCCGTCCCCCTGGTCGGCGACTTCCATTTCAATGGCCACAAGCTCCTCGCCGACCACCCGGAGTGCGCGGCTGCGCTGGCGAAGTACCGCATCAACCCGGGCAACGTCGGCAAGGGCGCGCGGCGCGACGAGCAGTTCGCGCAGATGATCGAGAGCGCGTGCCGCCACGCCAAGCCGGTGCGCATCGGCGTGAACTGGGGCAGCCTCGACCAGGCGCTCCTCGCGCGCATGATGGATGCGAACGCGGCGCGCGCGGAGCCGCTCGCCGCCGAGGCGGTGATGCGCGAGGCGCTGATCGCCTCGGCGCTCGAGAGCGCGGCGCAGGCCGAGGCCCTCGGCCTGCCCGGCGACCGCATCGTCCTCTCGTGCAAGGTGAGCGGAGTGCAGGACCTGATCGCGGTCTACCGCGAGCTCGCGCGCCGCTGCGACTACCCGCTCCATCTCGGCCTCACCGAGGCCGGCATGGGTTCCAAGGGGATCGTCGCATCCGCGGCGGCGATGGCGGTGCTGCTGCAGGAGGGCATCGGGGACACGATCCGCGTTTCGCTCACGCCGGAGCCCGGCGGCGAGCGCACGCGCGAGGTGGTGGTCGCGCAGGAGCTCCTCCAGACCATGGGGTTGCGCTCGTTCGCGCCGCTGGTGATCGCCTGCCCGGGCTGCGGGCGCACCACGAGCACGGTGTTCCAGTCGCTCGCGGCGCGCATCCAGGCCTTCCTGCGCGCGCAGATGCCGGTGTGGCGCGAGGCGTACCCCGGCGTCGAGGCGATGCACGTCGCGGTCATGGGCTGCGTCGTGAACGGGCCGGGCGAATCGAAGCAGGCCAACGTCGGCATCAGCCTGCCCGGCACCGGGGAGCGGCCGGTGGCGCCGGTGTACGTGGACGGCGTGAAGACCGTGACGCTGAAAGGCGAGACGATCGCCGAGGACTTCCAGCGCATCGTCGAGGACTACGTGCGCGCGACCTACGGTCCGGGCGGCCCCGGGCGCAGCGCCGGCGCGGCCGCGGCGGGCGAACGCGAGAGGGCGCTCGCTCCCTGACGGCGCGGCACGCGAATGACCCAGACCATTCAGGCGGTCCGGGGGATGAACGACATCCTGCCGGACGACGCGGCGCTGTGGGAGCGGCTCGAGGAGGTGGTGCGCTCGTGGGCGCACGCTTACGGCTACCGCAACATTCGCACGCCGCTGCTCGAGCACACCGCGCTCTTCCGCCGCGCCATCGGCGAGACGACCGACATCGTCGAGAAGGAGATGTACAGCTTCGTCGACGAGCTCAACGGCGAGAGCCTCACGCTGCGGCCCGAGGCCACCGCCTCGACCGTGCGCGCGGCGGTCGAGCACTCGCTGCTCCACCACGGGCCGCAGCGGCTCTGGTACGCCGGGCCCATGTTCCGGCACGAGCGGCCGCAGAAGGGCCGCTACCGCCAGTTCCACCAGATCGGCGCGGAGGCGCTCGGGTTTCCCGGCCCCGACGTCGACGCCGAGCTGATCCTCATGTGCGCGCGCCTGTGGGACGACCTCGGGATCGAGGGGGTGCGCCTGCAGCTCAACTCGCTCGGAGCGCCCGCCGAGCGCCGGGCGCACCGCGCCGCCCTGGTGGCGCATCTCGAGCGCCATGCGGACGACCTCGACGCCGATTCGCGCCGCCGGCTCGCGACCAATCCGCTGCGGGTGCTCGACAGCAAGAACCCCGCGCTGCGCCCGATCATCGCGACCGCGCCCAAGCTGCTCGATCACCTCGGCGCGGAGTCGCTGAGGCACTTCGAGGGCCTGCAGGCGATCCTGCAGGACGCCGGCCTGCCGTTCGAGATCGACCATCACCTCGTGCGCGGCCTCGACTACTACAACCTGACGGTGTTCGAGTGGGTCACCGACCGCCTGGGCGCCCAGGGGACGGTGTGCGGCGGCGGGCGCTACGACGGCCTGTTCGAGCAGATCGGGGGCAAGCCCGCGCCGGCGATCGGTTTCGCGCTCGGCGTCGAGCGCCTGCTCGCGCTCGTCCTGGACGCCGGCGGCCCGGTGCCGCCGACCCCCCAGGACGTCTACCTGGTGCACCAGGGCGACGCGGCCGACCGGTTCGCCTTCGTGGTCGCGGAACGGCTGCGCGACCACGGCTTCTCGGTCGCGCACCACTGCGGCGGCGGGAGCTTCAAGGCGCAGATGCGCCGCGCGAACGCGAGCGGCGCGCAGATGGCGGTGATCGTCGGCGACGACGAGGCCGCCGCCGGCGCAGCGAGCGTGAAACCGCTGCGCGACGAGCGCCCGCAGGTGCGGCTGCCGCTCGACGCGCTTCCCGACGGACTCTCCCAACTCCTTTACGCGGACGACTCCTAGATGGCCGCCTACGACCTCGAAGAGCAGGAACAGATCGCCGAGCTGAAGGCGTTCTGGAACCGGCACGGAAACACGATTCTCGTCGCGATCTCGGCGGCCCTGCTCGTGGTCGCCGGGTGGCGCTTCTGGGGCTGGTACCAGGGCTCGCAGTCGGCGCAGGCCGCCGCGGTGTACACCGAGCTGCAGCGCGCCGCGCAGGCGAACGACCCCAAGAAGGTGCGCGAGCTGACTGGCGCGCTGCTCGAATCGCATCCGCGCTCCCTCTACGCCGCGCTCGGCGCCCTCATCTCCGCCAAGGCGCACTTCGACTCCGGCGACCTCAAGACCGCGCGCGTGCAGCTACAGTGGGTGATCGACAAGGCGCGCGACCCGGAGGTGCAGGCGCTTGCGCGCCTGCGGCTGTCGGCGGTGCTCCTGGACGAGAAGGCCTACGACGAGGCGCTCAAGGCGCT
The DNA here is from genome assembly GCA_019137045.1 of Betaproteobacteria bacterium. Classification (GTDB taxonomy): domain Bacteria; phylum Pseudomonadota; class Gammaproteobacteria; order Burkholderiales; family SG8-39; genus JAGVSZ01. Next base: position 22,112 of record JAGVSZ010000116.1, on the reverse strand, counting down.
CGCCGTCAAGCCCCCCGCGTCGTTCGAGGCCCTGTTCGAGGACGCCCGCGGCGACGTGCTCGCCGCGCAGGGCAAGCGCGCCGAGGCGCGCGCGGCGTACCAGGCTGCCCTCGGCAAGCTCGGGGCGGGCGACAACGCCGCGCGCGAGCTCATCCAGCTCAAGCTCGATGCCGTCGGCAGCATCTAGGGCGCCGCACGCGCGCGCGCGCGTGCCCGCCGCGCGGCGCTGGCTGGTCGCGTGCCTCGCCGCGGCGGCGCTCGGCGGGTGCGGCTCCTTCAGCCAGTTCAGCCTGAACCCGATCGACTGGTTCAGCCGGTCGGCCCCGCCGCCGCCGGCGCCGCTCGTCCCGATCGCGAACCCGATCCCGGTGCGCGTGCTCTGGCAGGTGAACGTGGGCAAGGCGGAGCTCGCGACGTTCACCCCCGCGGTCGCCGGCGGCAGCGTGTTCGCCGCCGCCGCCGACGGGACGGTGGTGCGGCTCGACGCCGCGTCCGGCCGGCAGCTGTGGCGCGTGCGCCTGCCGAACGCCCTCTCGGGCGGCGTGGGCGCAGACGAGAAGCTCGTCGTGGTGGGATCGAGCGAGGGCGAGGTGATTGCGCTCGACGCGGACGGCGCCACCCTGTGGCGCGCGCGCGTGTCGAGCGAGGTGCTGGCCGCGCCGGAGGTGGCGGGCGACGTCGTGGTGGTGCGCAGCGCGGACAGCCGGATCTTCGCCCTCGACGCGCGCGACGGCCGGCGGCGCTGGGTGTTCCAGCGTGCCGCGCCCGCGCTCGCCGTGCGCAGCCCGGCGGGCGTGGTCGTCGCGGGCGGATTCGTGTTCGCGGGCTTCTCCGGCGGCAAGCTCGTGGCGCTCGCGCTCGCGAACGGCGGGCAGCGCTGGGAGGGCACCGTCGCGCTGACGAAGGGCACCACCGAGCTCGAGCGCGTGAGCGACGTGGTCGGGCTGCCCTGGATCGGGGAGCGCGAAGGATGCGCGGTGGCCTACCAGGGGCGCGTCGCGTGCTTCAACCTCGGCAACGGATCGCAGCTCTGGGCGCGCGACATCTCCTCCAGCGCCGGGCTCGGGGTGGACGCGCGCTCGGTGTACGTGAGCGAGGACCGCGGCGCGGTCGCCGCCTTCGACCGCGCCGCCGGACGCAGCTTCTGGCGCCAGGACAAGCTCGCGCACCGGCGGCTCACCGCGCCGCTGCCGGTGGGCGCCGAGGTCGTGTTCGGCGATGTCGAAGGGCAGGTGCACCTGCTCGACCGCGACTCCGGGGCGTTCGTCGGGCGCGTCGCGACCGACGGCACCGCGATCCGCAGTCCGCCGGTCGAGCTCGGCCGCGGCTTCCTCATCCAGACGACCGGCGGGAACCTGTACGCGCTCGCGACGCGCTGACGCGCGCCGCGCCCTCCATGAAGCCCACGATCGTCCTGGTCGGCCGCCCGAACGTGGGCAAGTCGACGCTGTTCAACCGGCTCACGCGCGGGCGCGCTGCGCTCGTCGCCGACCTGCCCGGGCTCACGCGCGATCGCCATTACGGCGACGGCGTCCTCGGCGACCGGCCGTACTTCGTGGTCGACACCGGCGGCCTGGAGCCGGTGGCCAGGAGCGGCATGCTGGGCGAGATGGCGAAGCAGACCGCGAGCGCGCTCGCCGAGGCCGACGCGGTCATCTTTCTCGTGGACGGGCGCGACGGCCTCGCGCCGCAGGACCGGCGCATCGGCGCCGAGCTGCGCGCGTTGCGCGCGCGCGTCTGGATCGCGGTCAACAAGACCGAGGGCATGGACGCCGCGATCGCGACCGCGGAGTTCCACGAGCTCGCGCTCGGACCCCCGCACGCGATCTCCGCCGCGCACGGCGACGGCGTGCGCGCGCTCCTGGACGAGGTGCTGGCGCAGTTTCCCGCCGACGAGGTCCCGGCGCTGCCCGGGGCGGACGACGCGCCGCGCATCGCGGTGGTGGGCCGGCCCAACGTGGGCAAGTCCACGCTCGTGAACCGGCTGCTCGGCGAGGAGCGCATGATCGTGTTCGACGAGCCGGGCACGACGCGCGACGCGATCGAGGTGCCGTTCGAGCGCGGCGGCCGGCGCTACGTGCTCATCGACACCGCCGGGGTACGGCGCAAGGGCAGGGTGTTCGAGGCGATCGAGAAGTTCTCGGTGGTGAAGACCCTGCAGGCGATCGAGCACGCGAACGTCGTCGTGCTGGTGGTCGACGCGGCGCAGGGGGTGTCGGAGCAGGACGCTCACCTCGCCGGCTACGTCCTGGAGCGCGGGCGCGCGATCGTGGTCGCGGCCAACAAGTGGGACGGGCTCGACGAGTACCAGCGCGAGAATGCGCGCCGGACCCTGGAGCGCAACCTCGCCTTCATCGCTTTCGCCCGGGTGCATTTCGTCTCCGCGCTGCGCGGGGAGGGGCTCGGCCGGGTGCTCGCGTCGGTGGACGAGGCCTACCGTGCCGCGACCGTGCGCCTGCCGACGCCCAAGGTTACGCGCACGTTGATCGACGCCGTGGCGCGCCAGTCGCCGCCGCGGGTGGGGCTGGTGCGCCCCAAGCTGCGCTACGCGCACCAGGGCGGGGTCAATCCGCCGCTGATCGTCGTGCACGGGAGCGCGCTCGACGCGGTTCCGGCGAGCTACCGGCGCTATCTCGAGGGCGCGTTTCGCGACGCGTTCGGCCTGGTCGGCACGCCGCTGCGCATCGAATTCCGGACCGGGCGGAACCCTTACGCGGCGCGGAAGTCCCAGGGACGCAGAAGCGCCCGCCGCGCCCGTTCCGCGGGTGGCACGGTCAGGGGAAACCGGTTAAAGTAGCTGCGCAAATAACCCGCCGCCGGAGCGACCATGAGCAACAAAGGGCAACTGCTACAAGACCCGTTCCTGAACACGCTGCGCAAGGAGCACATTCCGGTGTCGATCTACCTGGTGAACGGCATCAAGCTCCAGGGCCAGATCGAGTCGTTCGATCAGTACGTCGTGCTGCTCAAGAACACGGTGACCCAGATGGTGTACAAGCACGCCATCTCCACCGTCGTGCCGTCGCGCCCGGTGAACCTCAACATCGATCACGGCGGCGACAACTGATGTTCCGGCGGTAGTGGCGGCCGGCGACATCACCGGGCGCCCGCAGCGACTGAACGGCGCGGGCCGCGCGGCCGACGGCGCCGTGCTCGTCGCGCTCGACTTCGGCTCCAACGACCATGCCGGCAGCCTCGCCGAGCTGCGCCTGCTCGCCGCCAGCGCGGGGGTCGACGTCCGCGCGGTCGTTCAGGGGCGGCGTGCGCGGCCCGACCCCGCGCTGTTCGCGGGCTCCGGAAAGGTGGACGAGATCGCGCGCGCATGCGCGGCCACCGGCTCCCGGATCGTGCTCTTCGACCACGAGCTCTCCCCCGCGCAGCAGCGCAACCTGGAGCGGCGGCTGGAGTGCCGGGTCGTGGACCGCACCAGCCTCATTCTCGACATCTTCGCGCAGCGCGCGAGCTCGCACGAGGGCAAGGTCCAGGTCGAGCTCGCCCAGCTCCAGCACCTCGCCACCCGCCTGGTGCGCGGCTGGACGCACCTCGAGCGCCAGAAAGGGGGGATCGGCCTGCGCGGGCCGGGCGAGACGCAGCTCGAGACCGACCGGCGGCTGCTCGGCCAGCGCGTCAAGGTGCTGAAGTCCCGGCTCGCGCGCCTGCAGCGCCAGCGCGACGTGCAGCGCCGTGCGCGGGTGCGCGGCGAGGTGATGTCGGTTTCGCTCGTCGGCTACACCAACGCGGGCAAGTCGACGCTCTTCAACGCGCTGACGCATGCGGGCGCGTACGCCGCCGACCAGCTGTTCGCGACCCTCGACACCACGACGCGGCGCATCTACCTGCCGGAGGTCGGGCGCATCACGGTCTCCGACACCGTCGGATTCATTCGCGCCCTGCCGCACACGCTGGTGGCGGCGTTCCGCGCCACCCTCGAGGAGACGATCCACGCCGACCTGCTCCTCCACGTCGTGGATGCGGCGAGCCCGGTGCGCGACCTCCAGGTGGAGGAGGTCAACAAGGTCCTCGCGGAGATCGGTGCCGACGGCGTCCCGCAGATCCTGGTGCTGAACAAGATCGATCTGACCGGCGTTTCCGCGGGGGTGGACCGGGACGACTGTGGTACCATCCGCCGCGTCCGAACGAGCGCCCGCACGGGCGCGGGGCTGGCGGAACTGCGTCAGGCCCTGATCGAGGCGGCCGCCTCGAAGAACACCTCCCGGACACCGAATCAAAGCGGACTCCTGAGCGACGCGCATGTCACTTAACGATCCCCAGTGGGGTCGCCGCGGCGGAGGAGGGGGCGGCGGCAACCAGGGGCCCCCCGACCTCGACGAGCTGTGGCGCAACTTCAATCAGCGCCTCGCCGGGATCTTCGGTCGCCGCGGCGGCAGCGGCGGCAGCGGCGGCGGGGCGGAGCCGCCCAGCCTGCGCCAGCTCGGCGGCGGCTTCGGGCTGCTCGTCGGACTGGTCGTGGTGGTGTGGCTCGCGAGCGGCTTCTACATCGTGGACGAGAGCCAGCGCGGCGTGGTGCTCACCTTCGGCAAGTACGCCGAGACCACGCGACCGGGCCTGCGCTGGCGCGTGCCCTACCCGGTGCAGTCGGCCGAGGTCGTCAACGTGTCCCAGGTGCGCACCGTCGAGCTCGGCTACCGCAACAACGTCAAGTCGAAGGTGCTGCGCGAGGCGCTGATGCTCACCGACGACGAGAACATCGTCGACATCCAGTTCGCGGTGCAGTACACGGTCAAGGATCCCGAGGACTTCCTGTTCAGCGTCCGGCGGCCCGAGCAGGTGGTCATGCAGGTCGCCGAATCGGCGATGCGCGAGATCGTGGGCAAGTCGAGCATGGACTTCGTGCTGTACGAAGGGCGCGAGCAGATCGCGGCCGCGACGCAGAAGCTCATGCAGGACATCCTCGACCGCTACAAGGCCGGCGTGTCGATCAGCCGCGTCACGATGCAGAACGCCCAGCCGCCGGAGCAGGTCCAGGAGGCCTTCAACGACGCGGTCAAGGCGAAGCAGGACCTGGAGCGCCAGAAGAACGAAGGCCAGGCCTACTACAACGACGTCGTGCCGAAGGCGCGCGGCACCGCCTCGCGCCTGAGCGAGGAGGCGAGCGGGTACCGCCAGCGCGTCGTCGCGAACGCCGAGGGCGAGGCGGCACGCTTCCGCCTGGTGCTCGCCGAGTACGCCAAGGCGCCGGCGGTGACCCGCGAGCGCCTCTACCTCGAGACGATGCAGCAGATCCTGTCGAGCACGAGCAAGGTGATGGTCGACGCGCGCGCCGGCGGCAACCTGCTGATGCTGCCGCTCGACAAGATCCTGCAGATGCCGGCGACCGGCGCAGCCGACGGGCTCGCCGGGGCGCGTCCCGCCGAGGCGCCGGCCGCCCCCGAGCAGCCCGCGCGCGGGCGCGACTCGCTGCGCACGCGCGATCGGGAGAGCCGGCCATGAAGAGCGGCATGGGTGCGGTCCTCGGCGTCCTCGTGGTCGCGGCGGTGGTGGGCAGCCTGTCGCTCTTCACCGTCGACCAGCGCGAGAGCGCGATCGTCTTCCAGCTCGGCGAGATCCGGCACGTGGTGTCCGAGCCGGGGCTCAGGTTCAAGTTCCCCCTGATCCAGAACGTGCGCTACTTCGACCGGCGGATCCTCACCCTCGACACGCCGGACGCCGAGCGCTTCATCACCTCCGAGAAGAAGAACGTGCTGGTCGACTCGTTCGTGATGTGGCGCATCGACGACGTGAAGCAGTACTACGTCAGCGTGCGCGGCGACGAGGCGCTCGCGGTGACGCGGCTCAACCAGACGGTCAACTCCACCCTGCGCGAGGAGTTCGGCAAGCGCACCGTGCAGGAGGTGATCTCGGGCGAGCGGGACAAGATCATGACCGTCGTGCGCGAGAAGCTCGAGGACGACGCGAAGCGCATCGGCGTGCAGATCGTCGACGTCCGGCTGAAGCGCGTCGAGCTGCCCTCGGAGGTGAGCGAGGCGGTGTACCGGCGCATGGAGGCGGAGCGCCGCGCAGTGGCCGCCGAGCTGCGCTCGCAAGGGTACTCCGACGCGGAGAAGATCCGCGCCGAGGCGGACAAGGATCGCGAGGTGATCATCGCCGAGGCCTACCGCGACGCCCAGCGCGTCAAGGGCGAGGGCGACGCGCGGGCGGCCGCGGTCTACGCGCGCGCGTTCGGCGAGAACCCCGAGTTCTACGCCTTCTACCGCAGCCTCGAGACCTACCGCGCGAGCTTCCGCAACCGCGCGGACGTGCTCGTGCTCGACCCCGGCTCCGAGCTCTTCAGGTACTTCCGGAACCCGGGCGCCGCGCGCGGGACGCCGCCGGCCAAGTGAGCGATGGCGGGCAGCCTGCTCTTCGCCTTCGGCCTGATGCTGGTGCTCGAGGGCATCCTGCCGTTCGTCGCGCCGGGCGTCTGGCGCGACGCGTTCCGCCGCATCATGGCGTTCACCGACGGCCAGCTGCGCTTCGCCGGGCTCGCCTCGATGCTGGCGGGGCTCGCAATCGTCGCGCTGACGCGCTAGCGCCGGGCGCCACCGCTCCGCGGCCTTCCATGCGCAAGTGGCTGCTGCCCGAGTTCGTCGAGGACGTCCTGCCCGAGGAGGCGCTCGCGATCGAGTCGGCGCGCGCGCGGCTGCTCGAGGTGTTCCGGGTGCACGGGTACGAACTGGTGGCCCCGCCGATGCTCGAGTACATCGACTCGCTGCTCACCGGCACCGGACGCGACCTCGACCTGCGCACCTTCAAGCTGATCGACCAGCTGTCGGGCCGGACGATGGGACTGCGTGCGGACATGACGCCGCAGGTCGCGCGCATCGACGCCCATCTCCTCAATCGCGCCGGCGTCGCCCGCCTGTGCTATTGCGGCACGGTGCTGCACACGCGCCCGCGCGGCCTGACCGCCACGCGTGAGCCGGTGCAGATCGGCGCCGAGATCTACGGTCACGCCGGGATCGAGAGCGACATCGAGATCCAGCAGCTGCTGCGCGCGGCGCTGGCCGCGTGCCGCGTGGCGAACGTGCGGCTCGACGTCGGCCACGTGGCGGTGTTCCGCGCCATCGCGCGGCGCGGCGCCGTGCCGGGCGAGCTCGAAACCGAACTGCTGGAGGCGCTGCTGGCGAAGGACCGGCCGGGCATTGCCGCGCTCAGCGACGCGCTCGACGGCGCGACCCGCCAGGCCCTGCGCGCGCTGCCCGACCTCTACGGCGGGCCCGAAGTCATCGATGCGGCGGCGCGCGAGCTGCCCGCCTATCCCGAGATCGGGGCGGCGCTGGCCGACCTGCGCGCGCTCGTGCGCGCGAACGGCCTGGAGCTGAGCGTCGACCTCGCGGATCTGCGCGGGTACCATTACCACAGCGGGGTGGTGTTCGCGGCGTACAGCGAACGGCTGCCGAGCGCGATCGCGCTCGGCGGCCGCTACGACGAGGTGGGGAAGGCGTTCGGGCGGGCGCGCCCGGCGACCGGGTTCTCGATGGACCTGCGCGAGATCGCGCGCGTCGCGCCGCGGCAGGCGCGGCCCGGGGCGGTCCTCGCGCCCCATGCGGACGACGCGGCGCTGCGCGCGGCGGTGAGCGCGCTGCGCGACCGCGGGGAGGTGGTGATCGTCGACCTTCCGGGTCACGAGGCGGCGCGCGCCGAGCTCGGGTGCGATCGCCAGCTGGTGCAACGGGCGGGCAAGTGGGAGGTCGAAGCGCTCTAGCCCGAGGCGGCGGGCGCGCAGCACGCGATGGCCAGGAACGTCGTCGTCATCGGTACCCAGTGGGGGGACGAGGGGAAGGGCAAGGTCGTCGACTGGCTGACCGACCACGCCCAGGGCGTGGTGCGCTTCCAGGGCGGTCACAACGCCGGTCACACGCTCGTGATCGGCGGCCGCAAGACCGTCTTGCACCTGATCCCGTCGGGCATCCTCCATCCGGAGGTGACCTGCTACATCGGCAACGGCGTCGTGCTCTCGCCGCATGCGCTGCTGGCGGAGATGGACGAGCTCGGCGCGGCCGGGGTCGACCTCGCCGGGCGCGTGCGCATCTCCGAGGCCTGCCCGCTGATTCTCCCCTACCACGTCGCCCTCGACCTCGCGCGGGAAGCGGCGAAGGGCGCCGCCAAGATCGGAACGACCGGCCGCGGGATCGGGCCCGCGTACGAGGACAAGGTCGCGCGGCGCGCGCTCCGGCTCCAGGACCTGCTCGCACCCGCCCGCTTCGCGGCGCAGCTCGAGGAGCTGCTCGATTTCCACAACTTCGTGCTCACCCGCCGCCTCGGCGCGGCGCCGGTCGACTTCGCGCGCACGCGCGACGAGGCGCTCGCCATGGCGCCGCGGCTCGCGCCGCTCGTCACCGACGTACCGCGCGCGCTGTACGAGGCGCACCGGGCGGGGCGCAACCTCCTGTTCGAGGGTGCGCAGGGCAGCCTCCTCGACGTCGACCACGGCACCTATCCGTACGTCACTTCGAGCAACTGCGTCGCGGGCGCCGCCGCGGCCGGCGCGGGCGTCGGGCCGCAGATGCTCCACTACGTCCTCGGGATCACCAAGGCCTACACCACGCGCGTGGGCTCCGGTCCGTTCCCGACCGAGCTCGAGGACGGCACCGGCGAGCGGCTGCGCGCGCGCGGCAACGAGTTCGGCGCGACGACCGGGCGGCCGCGCCGCTGCGGGTGGTTCGACGCCGCGGCGCTGAAGCGCTCGATCCAGGTGAACGGCGTCTCCGGGCTGTGCGTCACCAAGCTCGACGTGCTCGACGGCATGGACGAGCTGAAGGTGTGCGTCGGCTATCGCATCGAGGGGCAATTCAGCGATCTCCTGCCCGCGGGGGCCGAGGACACCGCGCGCTGCGAACCGGTCTACGAGGACCTGCCGGGCTGGAGCGAGAGCACCGTCGGGGTCCAGCGGCTGGAGGCGCTGCCGCGCAATGCGCGCGCCTACCTCGACCGCATCGAGGCGATCTGCGGCGTGGCGATCGACATCATCTCAACCGGGCCGGATCGCGCGGAGACGATCGTCCGGCGCCATCCGTTCCACTGAAAGCGCTGAGCGGGCGAGGACGATGCCAGGAGACCTGTACGTCAGCTGGTCCGACTACCACCGGTCGATCGAGCGGCTCGCCGCGCAGGTGCACGACTCGGGCTGGCGGTTCAACCAGATCGTGTGCATCGCGCGCGGAGGCCTGCGGGTGGGCGACGTCATGTCGCGCATCTTCAAGCTGCCGCTCGCGATCATCTTCACCAGCTCCTACTCGGGCGAGGCAGGGATGCAGCGCGGCAGCCTCACCGTGTCCAAGCACATGTCGATGACCACCGACGGCATCGGCGAGCGCGTGCTGCTGGTCGACGACCTGGTCGACTCGGGCGTGACGCTCGACGTCGTCAAGCGGCACATCGTGGAAGGCTTCCCGGGAGTGAGGGAGATCCGCACCGCGGTGCTCTGGTACAAGCAGTGCTCGAAATACAAGCCCGACTACTTCGTCGAGTACCTCGCGGAGAACCCCTGGATCCACCAGCCGTTCGAGCCCTACGACCTGATGAGCGCGGACGACCTACTCAAGCGGACCGCTTGAGCGCGCGGGGAGCGGACACCGGGGCCGCGCCGGGACTACGGCGCGCAGGAGTCGAAAACCGGTGGTGCCGAGGAAGGGACTCGAACCCCCACAGTGTTGCCACCGCTAGGACCTGAACCTAGTGCGTCTACCAATTCCGCCACCTCGGCACGCGGCGCGCATTCTAATTGAATCGCAGGCGCCCTTCAATGAACACGCGACGTAGAGCGCGCGCCGCGCCGCGCGCGACCGAGCGGACGGGCCGGCGCGGCGCCGATCCGTTCGCCGCGCGCGAGGCGAGCCGCTACGCCGCGCCGCTGCCGAGCAGGGAATTCGTCCTGCAGACGCTCGAGGCCGAGGCGGTGCCGCTCGACGAGCGCGCGCTCAACCGCCTGCTCGGGGTGAAGCGGAGCGAGGCGCAGGCCTTCGCGCGCCGCCTCGCGGCGATGGAGCGCGACGGCCAGGTCCTGCGCAACCGCAAAGGCGCGATCCTCGTCGCCCGGAAGGTCGACGTCGTGCGCGGCCGCGTCGAGGCGCACCCCGACGGCTACGGGTTCCTCGTGCCCGACGACGGTGCGGACGATCTCTATCTCCCGCCGGCCGAGATGAAGCAGGTGCTGCACGGCGACCGGGTGCTCGCCCAGCCCGCCGGCTACGACCGGCGCGGGCGCCGCGAGGCGCGGATCGTGGAGGTGGTGGAGCGCGCACGCGCGCGCATCGTCGGGCGCCTGCACATCGAGCGCGGCGTGGCTTTCGTCGCCGCCGCCGACCGGCGCATCCAGCACGACCTGCTGATCGAGCCCGGCGCGACCGGCGGCGCGCGGGCGGGCGAGATCGTCACCGCGCAGATCGTGATCCAGCCGGGCGCGCACACGCAGCCGATCGGACGCGTCGTCGAGGTGCTCGGCGCGCACGACGATCCGGGCATGGAGATCGAGATCGCGCTGCGCAAGCACGACCTGCCGTTCGAGTTTCCGCCGGAAGCGGCGCGGCTCGCCGCGCGTCTCCCGCGCTCGGTTCGCGCCGCCGACGCGGCGGGGCGCGCCGACCTGCGCGCGATGCCGTTCGTGACCATCGACGGGGAGAGCGCCAGGGACTTCGACGACGCGGTGTTCTGCGAGCGCGCGGGCCGCGGCTTCCGGCTGCGCGTCGCGATCGCCGACGTCAGCCATTACGTGCAGCCGGACGATGCGCTCGACCGGGAGGCGCGCCAGCGCGGCAACTCGGTGTACTTCCCGCGCCGCGTGATCCCGATGCTGCCGGAGAAGCTCTCGAACGGCCTGTGCTCGCTCAACCCGGGCGAGGACCGCCTGGCGATGGTGTGCGACATGAGCATCTCGGCGCGCGGCGAGATCGGGCGTTATGCGTTCCACGCCGCGGTCATCCGCTCGCACGCGCGCCTCACCTACACCCAGGTCGCCGGCGCGCTCTACGACAAGCCCGCGGGCGCGGCCGGCGCGGCCGCGCCGTACCTCGACCAGCTGCGGAAGCTGGATCAGGTGTTCCGTGCGCTGCTCGCGGCGCGCGAGCGGCGCGGCGCGATCGACTTCGAGACGGTCGAGACGGCGATGGAGTTCGACGCGCGCGGCAAGATCGCGCGCATCCTGCCGGCGCCGCGCAACGACGCGCACCGGCTGATCGAGGAGTGCATGCTGGCGGCGAACGTGTGCGCCTCCGATTTTCTCGGGCAGCGCGGGCACCGGGCGCTGTACCGCATCCACGAGGGGCCGACGCCGGAGAAGCTGGAGGCGCTGCGCGAGTTCCTGAAGAGCTTCGGCCTGCACCTCGGCGGAGGCGACGAGCCGCACGCGCGGGAGTACGCGCAGCTGCTCGCGCGGGTGAAGAACCGCCCGGACGTGCAGCTCCTGCAGACCGTGCTGCTGCGCTCCCTGCGGCAGGCTGCGTACAGCCCGGACAACGTGGGCCACTTCGGGCTCGCCTACGAGGCCTACACGCATTTCACCTCGCCCATCCGGCGCTATCCGGACCTCGTGATCCACCGCGCGATCAAGGCGGCGCTCGCCGGGCGCGCCTATGCGCCCGGCGACTGGCACGAGCTCGGCCAGCACTGCTCCATGACCGAGCGGCGCGCCGACGAGGCGACCCGCGACGTGGAGACCTGGCTCAAGTGCTACTACATGCGCGATCGCGTCGGCGATGAGTTCGAGGGCAGCATCAGCGCGGTCACCGGCTTCGGCATCTTCGTGGCGCTGGACGAGGTGTACGTGGAGGGGCTGGCGCACGTCTCCGAGCTCGGCGCCGACTACTTCCGCTTCGACGCCGTCCGGCACCTGCTGCGCGGCGAGCGCAGCGGCAGGACCTTCCGCCTCGCCGACCGGGTGCGGGTGCGCATCGTGCGGGTCGATCTCGAGCTCGGCCGCATCGACTTCGTGCCCGCATGACCGCGGCGCGCGTCCTCATCGGCTTCCACGCGGTGCTCGCCCGGCTGCGCGCGGACGCGGCTTCGGTCGCCGAGATCCTGGTGGACGAGTCCCGGCACGACGCCCGGCTCGCCGACGTGGTGCGCGTGGCCGAAGCGGCCGGCGTGCGGGTCCTGCGCGTCCCGGGAAAGCGGCTCGACGGTTTCTACGGCGGCGGTCGCCACCAGGGCATCGTCGCGCGCGTGCACGCGCGCGCGGAGCAGGCCACGCTCGACGCGCTGCTCGACGCGCTGGCGGAGCCCGCGCTCCTGCTCGTGCTGGACGGCGTCACCGATCCGCACAACCTCGGCGCCTGCCTGCGCGTGGCCGACGCCGCCGGGGCGCACGCGGTCGTCGTGCCGAAGGACCGCAGCGCGGGGCTCACGCCGGTGGCGACGAAGGTCGCGAGCGGGGCGGCGGAGAGCGTCGCGTTCGTCGCGGTCACCAACCTGGCCCGCACGCTGGACGCGCTGAAGGCGCGCGGGGTGTGGGTCGTGGGGGCGGTCGAGGACGCGGCCGACGACCTCTACGGCGCGGACCTGCCGGGGGCGATCGCGTGGGTCCTCGGGTCGGAGGGGGAGGGCTTGCGGCGCCTGACGCGCGAGCGCTGCGATCTGCTCGTCCGCATCCCGATGCACGGCCACGTGGAGAGCCTGAACGTGTCGGTGGCCGCGGGGCTGTGCCTGTTCGAGTCGCGCCGCAGGCGCGGCGCGGGGCTCGGCCCGTGATCCGGCTTGCCCGGCGCGGCGGCGGTTCGCTATAATCCGCGGCTCCCCGGGCGCCTGCCCGGGCTTCCTCGCCTCACCGGATGCGCATGCCGGGAGGCGCACCTCGGAGCGAGCGCGCTCCGACCATCCACGAGGAGACCGCATGCGGCATTACGAAGTCGTGTTCATCGTCCATCCGGACCAGAGCGAGCAGGTGCCCGCCATGGTCGAGCGCTACCGCAACGCGGTGGGCGCGCGCCAGGGCAAGGTGCACCGTCTCGAGGACTGGGGCCGCCGCCAGCTCGCCTACCCGATCCAGAAGGTGCACAAGGCGCACTACGTCCTCATGAACATCGAGTGCGACAACGAGACCCTGAGCGAGCTGGAGCATTCGTTCAAGTTCAACGACGCGGTGCTGCGGCACCTCATCGTCAAGATGAAGGCCCCGGTCACGGCGCCCTCGCCCATGATGAAAGAGGAGAAGTCGAAGTCGCTGCTCGGCGAGGCGGGCGGCGGCAAGGAAGCGCGCGCCGCGGACGCCCGGCCCGCGGAGGCGCGGGCCTGAGCGCGCCCGGACCGGCGCCGGGCAACCGGCTGGTCCTCGCCGGCCGGCTCGCCGCACGCGACGCGCTCCGCTACACCCCGGCGGGCGTCCCCATCGTGAGCTTCCAGGTGGCGCACGCCTCGCGGCAGGACGAAGCGGGGGCGGTGCGCGACGTGGAGATGGAAATCGCCTGCGTGGCGGTCGAGTCGGTCGCGCGCGTGATCGCGGCGGCGCCGCTCGGGGCCGGGGTCCGGACCGAGGGCTTCCTCGCCCGCAAGGGCAAGTCGAGCCGCCAGCTCGTGCTGCACGTGACCGGGCTGGAATTCACGCAGGAATCGGAACAAGCACAGGACACGCAAGGAGATCGAGATGCCTCCACCCAGCAGAGGACGTAGCGGCGGCCGCGGCAAGGGCAAGAAGGACGCCCGCGGGCGCGAGCGCGGCGGATCGCGCCAGCTGTTCAAGCGGCGCAAGTTCTGCCGCTTCACCGCGGAGAAGATCGCGTGGATCGACTACAAGGACGTCGATCTGCTCAAGGATTTCATCGGCGAGAACGGGAAGATCATCCCGGCCCGCATCACCGGGACGAAGGCCGGCTATCAGCGCCAGCTGTCGGATGCGATCAAGCGCGCCCGCTTCCTCGCGCTGCTGCCGTACACCGACCTCCACGGAGGGCGCTAGGCCATGCAGGTCATCCTTCTCGAGAAGGTGGTGAACCTGGGCGGACTGGGCGACGTCGTCAAGGTGAAGGACGGCTTTGCGCGCAACTTCCTGATCCCGCAGGGCAAGGCGAAGCGCGCGACGCCCGAGAACCTGAAGGAGTTCGAGGCGCGCCGCGCCGACCTGGAGAAGGCGCAGGCCGCGGCACTCGCCGGCGCGCAGGAGCGCGGCGCGAAGCTCGACGGCCTGACCGTGCAGGTCACCCGCAAGGCGGGCGTCGACGGGCGGCTCTTCGGCTCGGTCACGACCTACGACATCGTCGAGGCGCTGCAGGGGCTCGGCCACGAGGTCGAGCGCGCCGCAGTCCGGCTGCCGCAGGGGCCCCTCAAGGCGATCGGCGACTACGACGTCGCCGTCGCCCTGCACGGCGACGTCGTGGTGCACGTCAAGGTGTCGGTGCTCGGGGAATCCTGAGCCGCCCGCGCCGCGGGCAGCCGCTCCCGGGGAGGCGCGGGCAACGGCGCCCGCGCGCGCGCAGGGTAGAATTTTCCGCCATGGCGCAGCCCGTCATCCAGAGCCCGCCGTCGGCCGCCGCCGACGCCCAGCTCGTCAGCCTGAAGGTCCCGCCGCATTCGATCGAGGCGGAGCAGTCGGTGCTCGGCGGCCTGCTGCTCGACAACGGCGCGTGGGACCGCATCGGCGACGCGATCGCGGTGGAGGATTTCTACCGCGACGACCACCGGCGCATCTTCCGGCACCTCGCGAAACTGATCGAGCAGGGCCGGCCGGCCGACGTGGTCACCGTCGCCGAGTCGATCGAGTCGAGCGAGGACAAGGACCGCGCGGGCGGGCTCGCGTACCTCGCGAGCCTCGCGCAGAACACCCCGTCGGCGCACAACATCCGCCGCTACGCCGAGATCGTGCGCGAGCGCGCGGTGATGCGCCAGCTGGTGACGGTCGGCAACGAGATCGCCGACAGCGCGTTCAACCCGGCAGGCAAGGAGGTGGGGCAGCTGCTCGACGAGGCCGAGGCGCGCGTCTTCCAGATCGCGGAGACGCGCGCCCGCGCCGGCGGCGGCTTCCACGACATCCATCAGCTGCTCTCGCAGGTGATGGAACGGGTCGACTTTCTCTACAGCCGCGACGACCCGAGCGACGTGACCGGCGTCCCGACCGGGTACCGCGACCTCGACTCGATGACCTCGGGCCTGCAGGAGGGCGACCTCGTGATCGTGGCCGGGCGGCCGAGCATGGGCAAGACGGCGTTCGCGCTCAACATCGGCGAGCACGTCGCGGTGCGCGAGAAGCGGCCGGTGGCGGTGTTCAGCATGGAGATGTCGGGCACGCAGCTCGCCGCGCGCATGCTCGGGTCGATCGCGCGCATCGACCAGCACAAGCTGCGCACCGGGCGGCTCTCGGACGAGGACTGGAACAGGCTCGCCGACGGGCTCGGCAAGCTGCACGACGCCCCGATCCACATCGACGAGACCGGCGCCCTCAACCCGCTCGAGCTGCGCTCGCGTGCGCGCCGGCTCGCGCGGCAGTACGGGAAGCTCGGCCTGATCGTGGTCGACTACCTGCAGCTGATGGTGGCCGACGGCCGGCGCGAGGAGAACCGCGCCACCGAGCTCTCCGAGATCTCGCGCTCGCTCAAGGCGCTGGCGAAGGAGCTCTCGGTGCCGGTGATCGCGCTGTCGCAGCTCAACCGCAGCGTCGAGTCGCGCAACGACAAGCGCCCGATGATGTCGGACCTGCGCGAGTCGGGCGCGCTCGAGCAGGACGCGGACGTGATCTTCTTCATCTATCGCGACGAGGTCTACAACCGCGACAGCGCCGAGAAGGGCAAGGCGGAGATCATCGTCGGCAAGCAGCGCAACGGGCCGATCGGCACGGTGAACCTCACCTTTCTCGGCCAGTACACCCGGTTCGAGAGCTACGCCGCCGCAGCGGGCTTCTAGGCGTGCTGGGCGCGCGCGCCGCCGGGCTCCTTGGCGGGCTCTCCGTGGCGGCCGCGGCGCACGCCGCGCCGGCGTGCACCGGCACGCTCTATCTCACGCTCACCCCGAGCAGCATGTCGCAGGCCGAGACCGTCGCGCGCATCCTCGCCCGGCACGACGTGCGCGCCACCTTCTTTCTCGCCAACGAGAAGACCTTCCGCGGCGACCGCGCGCTCGACCCGGCCTGGGGCGAGTACTGGCGTGCGCGCGCGGCCGAGGGGCACGCCTTCGGCTCGCACACCTGGCATCACGGGCGGTTTCGCGCCGACCTCGACGGCGGGCGGGTGAACTACGTCTACGGCGGGAAGTCGCACGTGCTCGACGCGGCCGGAGTCTGCGACGAGCTGAAGCGCGTCGATGCGCGCCTGCGCGCGCTGACCGGCCGCGGTCTCGACCCGGTGTGGCAGGCGCCGGGCGGGCAACCGACGCCGAACGCGCTCGCCGCGGCCGCGGCGTGCGGCTACGAGCACGTGCGCTGGTCGGACGCCGGGGTGCTGGGGGACGAGCTTCCGTCGGACCGGTTTCCGAACCGCGTGCTCGTCGAACGGGCGCTCGAGCGCCTGCGCGACGGCGACGTGCTGACGCTCCACCTCGGGATCGAGTCGCGCAAGGAGCCCTTCGCGCCCGCGCTGGAGCCGCTGCTCGCGGGCCTGGAGGCGCGCGGCTTCTGCTTCGCGACGCTGCCGCGCCGCCCGGCTACAGCGCCTCGGCCGCGTGATCGGCGAGCCGCGAGCGCTCCCCGCGCTGCAGCGTCACGTGTCCCGAGTGCGACCAGCCCTTGAAGCGGTCGACGACGTAGGTCAGGCCCGAGCTGCCCTCGGTCAGGTAGGGGGTGTCGATCTGCGCGATGTTGCCGAGGCAGACCACCTTCGTGCCCGGTCCGGCGCGGGTGATCAGCGTCTTCATCTGCTTCGGGGTCAGGTTCTGCGCCTCGTCGATGATGAGGTACTTGTTGATGAAGGTGCGTCCGCGCATGAAGTTGAGCGACTTGATCTTGATGCGCGAGCGGATCAGGTCGCGCGTGGCGGCGCGGCCCCAGTCGCCGGCCTCGTCGTCGGTGTTGTTGAGGACGTCCAGGTTGTCCTCGAGCGCGCCCATCCACGGGCCCATCTTCTCCTCCTCGGTGCCGGGCAGGAAGCCGATGTCCTCGCCGAGCGGCACGGTCACCCGGGTCATGATGATCTCGCTGTAGTGCTTCACCTCCAGGGTCTGCATCAGCCCGGAGGCGAGCGTGAGCAGCGTCTTGCCGGTGCCGGCCTGGCCGAGCAGCGTCACGAAGTCGACGTCGGGGTTCATGAGGAGGTTGAGCGCGAAGTTCTGCTCGCGGTTGCGCGCGGTGATGCCCCAGACGGCGTTCTTCGCGTGGGTGTAGTCGCGCACCGTCTCCAGCACCGCGCTGCGGCCGTGCACCTCCTTCACCGCGGCGTGCAGCGGACGCTCTCCCTCCTGGTACACGAACTCGTTCAGCAAGAGCTCCTGGCACAGCGGTCCGCGCACGCGGTAGTAGGTGCGCCCGTCCTTCTTCCAGGACTCGACGTCCTTGCCGTGCTGGTCCCAGAAGTCGGGCGCGAGCTCGCGCGTCCCGGTGTAGAGGACGTCGGTGTCCTCGAGCACCTTGTCGTTGTAGTAGTCCTCCGCGGCGAGCCCGAGCGCATGCGCCTTGATGCGCATGTTGATGTCCTTCGACACCAGGATCACCTCGCGCGCGCCCTCGCGCTCGGCGAGCGCCATCACCACGCCGAGGATCTGGTTGTCCGCCTTGCCGGTGGCGAGGCTCGCCGGCAGGCGCCCGTTCAGCACCTCGGTCTGCAGGTAGAGCCGTCCGGTCGCGGTGTCCGCGTCGTGGCGGGCGAGCGCGATGCCGGCCTCGATCCGGCCGGTGGCGCGGCTCACGATGTCGTCGAGGAAGCGGCTCGCCTGGCGCGCGTTGCGGGCGACCTCGGACAGCCCCTTCTTGTGGTTGTCGAGCTCCTCCAGCGTCTGCATCGGCAGGAACACGTCGTGCTCCTCGAAGCGGAAGAGGCTGGTCGGATCGTGCATCAGCACGTTGGTGTCGAGGACGAAGAGCTTGGTGGCGAGCGCCCGCGCCCGTACGCGCGGCTTTCTCGCGCCCGCGCGCCGCGCGCCCGCGGCGTCGTCGTCGCGCAGGTGGGGCTCAGAGTGTCTTGACAAAGTCGAGTACCTCCCTGGCGTGGCCGGGAACCTTCACGCCGCGCCACTCGCGGCGCACGACGCGCCGCGCGTCGAGGACGAACGTCGAGCGCTCGATGCCGCGCACCTGCTTGCCGTACATGTTCTTCATTTTCATGACGCCGAACTGCTGGCACACCGCCTCGTCCGCGTCGGACAGCAGCTCGAACGGGAACCCCATCTTGGCCTTGAAGCTCTCGTGCGACTTCAGGGTGTCGCGCGAGACGCCGTAGACCTCGGCGCCGGCCTTGCGAAACTCCCGGTGCAGCTCCTTGAACTGCAGGCCCTCGGTCGTGCAGCCGGGGGTGTTGTCCTTCGGATAGAAGTACAGCACGAGCACGCGCGCGGCGGACTGCGAGAGCCGGAAGGTGCCGCCGCCGGTGGCGGGGAGGGAGAAGTCCTGTACGGCGTCGTTCGGCATTGCGCTTGCGGCCCGCAAAGCGCGCGCGCTGCCGCGCGTCGCGGGGTCTTGCGGCATTCTCGGGCGGATCGCCGGAACGCGCAACCCCGTCGCCGGCGCCGCGCGGTCAGGCGAGGAACGGATCGCCCTGGGCCGCGCACGGGCCGGCGTGCGCGGCGGCCCCGCGCAGCAGGACGACGTGCCGCGGCAGGCGCGCCGGCTCCAGGGTCTCGAAGATGGCGCGCAGCGCGACGACTTCGCGGTTCTCGCCGCGCCAGGCCGCGAGCAGGCGCTCGAACGCGGGCGCGAACGAGGTCGCGCCGAGCTCGGCGCGCAGGGCGAAGACCAGGTCCTCGCCGGGCCGGGCCGCGCTCGCCGCGAGCACCGGGGCGTGCGCGTCATCCTGGCGCGCCTGCGCGGCGGCCTCGTCGAGCGTCGGCAGCGAGGTGGGAAGCTGGGGACACAGCACCGGCTCGGCCTCGCAGACGGGCATGTACGGATGCCGGCCGCGGGTGTCGGCCGCGTAGAGAAAGCCGAGGCGCTGCGTGAGGCGCAGCGCGTGGCGGCTCGAATGCCAGCCGGGCGCCGCGTGGGTGCGGGGCGGCTCGCCGGCGAGGCGCTCGAACGCCTCGCACGCGCGCGTGAGCGCCGTCTCGATCCAGGGTGCATCGCCGGGCGCGGTGCGCTGCGGCCAGCGCGCCGCGTCCCACCCGTACACGCCGGCCTCGCAGCCGGCGTCGCGCACCATCGCGAGAGCGGCCGCGGCGCGGTCGCCGACCTCGCGCCCGGGAAGGAGCCGGTGCCACCGGTCCGGGCCGAGGTCGAAATAGAAGGTTGCGGTGGCGCCGTGCCGGGCGAGGAGGGCGAGTAGGTGCGGCACCGCGCGCGCGGCCCCGCGCGCCGTCGCCACGCTGATGCGCAGACCGACTCTCATGGGCGCGGGATCACGCTCCGGGGCGGGCAGCGCCCGTCGCGCGCGCCCTCGTCCCCCCGGCCCCGGGAAACGCTCGTCCGCGGCACCGGATTCTCCTCAGCTGCGCGCGACGATGAAGACGCCGAGGATGATGACGCCGATGCCGGCGAGTCGCAGCGGGGACACCGCCTCGCCGAAGAGGTAGTGCGCAGCGACGGCGTTGACGACGTAGCCGATCGAGAGCATCGGATAGGCGATGCTCACCTCGACGCGCGAGAGCGCCAGGATCCACACCACCACGCTCGCCACGTAGCACCCGATGCCGCCCAGGATGTGGGGCTCGAAGGCGAGCTTCAGGCCGACCGGCACCGCGTTGGCCGCGGCGAACTCGAACGGTCCGACCGCGTTGGTGCCGGCCTTGAGGAGGAGCTGCGCGGCGGCGTTCAGGAGCACGCCGGCGAGAATGAGCGACAGGCTGAGAGCGGTCATCGGCGACGGGATCTCCGGGCGGGGGCGGGCGGCGCGTGCGACGCCGCGCTCAGGCGAGCACCAGGGCGGCCGCGACCTTGCGGCCCTCGGCGGCGAGGATGTTGAAGGTACGGCAGGCGGCTTGCACGTCCATCACCTCGAGTCCGATGCGCCCCTCGACGAGCGGGCGGACGATCTCGGCGCGCGGGAAGCGCAGGCTCGCGCCGGTGCCGAGGAGGACGACCTCCGGCGCGAGGCCCACCAGCGCGGCGAGATGCTCCGCGGCGAGCGCGTCGAACGCCTCCGGGCCCCAGTCGGCGACGACGCGGTCGGGAAGCACGAGCAAGCTGCGCTCGTAGCGCACGCCGTTCACGGCCACGTAGCCGGCCCCGTACGCGCTGAACGCGTGCGTGCCCGCGGCCCGTGAAAGATGCAGCTTCAAGGACGAAAACGCGAATTGCGGTAAGGGGTTAGAGCAGGTACGATTATAGCTTGCTGCGGCGCGATGCCGCCCCCGAGCCCGGATCACGAGCGATGAAGACCTTCCCGCGCATCCAGCGCCTGCCGCCCTACGTGTTCAACATCACGGCAGAGCTCAAGATGGCCGCCCGCCGCGCCGGCGACGACATCATCGACATGAGCATGGGCAATCCGGACGGTGCGACGCCGCCGCACATCGTCGAGAAGCTGGTGGAGAGCGTGCGGCGCCCCGACACGCACGGATACTCGGTCTCGAAGGGCATCCCGCGCCTGCGCCTCGCCATATGCAACTGGTACCGGCGCCGTTACGGCGTCGAGCTCGACCCGGACAAGGAGGCGATCGTCACCATCGGGTCGAAGGAGGGCATCGCCCACCTCGCGCTCGCGATGCTCGACCGCGGCGACATCGTGCTCGTTCCGAACCCGAGCTACCCGATCCACATCTACGGCCCGGTGATCGCCGGTGCCGACATCCGGCACGTGCGCAACACGCCGGACGTGGACTTCTTCGAGGAGCTCGAGCGCGCGATCAGGGAGTCGTTCCCGAAGCCGAAGCTGCTGATCATCAACTTCCCGGGCAACCCGACCGGGCAGTGCGTCGAACCGCGGTTCTTCGAGCGCACCGTGGCGCTCGCGCGCGAGCACGGCATTCTCGTCGCGCACGATCTCGCCTACGCGGACATCGTCTTCGACGGCTACCGCGCGCCGTCGATCCTGGAGGTGCCCGGCGCGCGCGACGTCGCGGTCGAGTTCTTCACCATGTCGAAGAGCTACAACATGGCCGGCTGGCGCGTCGGGTTCATGGTCGGCAACCGCGACATGGTGCACGCGCTCGCGCGCATCAAGAGCTACCACGACTACGGCACCTTCACGCCGATACAGGTCGCCTCCATCGTCGCGCTCGAGGGACCGCAGGAGTGCGTCGAGGAGATCCGCCTCACCTACCAGCGCCGGCGCGACGTGCTCGTGAAGGGGCTGCACGAGGCCGGCTGGATGGTGGAGAACCCGCGCGCCGCGATGTACGTGTGGGCCGAGATCCCGCCGGCCTACCGGGCGCTGGGCTCGCTCGAGTTCGCGAAGAAGCTCCTGGTCGAGGCCAAGGTCGCGGTGTCCCCGGGCGTGGGTTTCGGCGAGTACGGCGACACGCACGTCCGCATCGCGATGATCGAGAACGAGAACCGCACCCGCCAGGCCGTGCGCGGCATCAAGGAGATGTTCCGCCGCGACGGCCTGCTCAGGACCACGCGGGCGGCCTGACGGCCGCGACCCGCGCAGGCGCAACGTTGATGAAGCCGATAAACGTCGGGCTGCTCGGCATCGGCACCGTCGGCGGCGGGACCTGGGCGGTGCTCGCGCGCAACCGCGAGGAGATCCAGCGCCGCGCGGGGCGCGAGATCCGCATCGCGCTGGTGGCGGACAAGGACCTCGAGCGCGCGCGGCGGCTCACCGGCGGACAGGCGAAGTGCGTCGCCGACGGCAACGAGGTGGTGTCGAGCCCGGACATCGACATCGTGGTCGAGCTGATCGGGGGCTATACCGTCGCGAAGTCGCTCGCGCTCGCGGCGATCGCCAACGGCAAGCACCTGGTCACCGCCAACAAGGCGCTGCTCGCGGTGCACGGGAACGAGATCTTCGCGGCGGCGCAGAAGCACGGCGTCATGGTCGGCTTCGAAGCGGCGGTGGCCGGCGGCGTGCCGATCATCAAGGCAGTCCGGGAAGGGCTGGCCGCCAACCGGATCGAGTGGATCGCCGGGATCATCAACGGCACCTCGAACTTCATCCTGTCGGAGATGCGCG
>JAGVSZ010000324.1 GCA_019137045.1 Betaproteobacteria bacterium | reverse complement strand
CTCGATCGGGGTGCTCTCGGCCTGGCTCGTGACCGCCTACCGCTTCCCCGGCCAGCGGGTGCTCGAGTGGGCGCTGATCCTTCCGCTCGCGATGCCGGCGTACGTGATGGCGTACGCCTACACGGACTGGCTGCAGTTCAGCGGTCCGGTCCAGTCCGCGCTGCGCGCGGCCACCGGCTGGCGTGCGCGCGAGTACTGGTTCCCCGAGATCCGCTCGCTCTACGGCGCGGCGGCCATGTTCTCGTTCGCGCTCTATCCCTACGTCTACCTGCTCGCGCGGACCGCGTTCCTCGAGCAGTCGCGCAGCAGCCTGGAGGCGGGACGGCTCGCGGGCCTGGGCGCGTGGGGCGCGTTCTTCCGCGTGGCGCTGCCGCTCGCGCGGCCGGCGATCGCCGCCGGCACCGCCCTCGCGCTGATGGAGACGCTCGCCGACTTCGGCGTGGTGTCGTATTTCGCCGTGGACACCTTCACCACCGGGATCTTCAAGGCGTGGCTGTCGCTGGGCGACATCGTCGCCGCCGACCAGCTCGCCACGTGCCTGCTCGGGTTCGTGCTCGTCGTGCTCGCGCTGGAGCGCCTGAACCGGGGGGCCGCCCGTTACCACACCCTGCACCGGCCCCAGCCGCCGCACCGGCTGCGCGGCCCCGGCGCCGCCCTCGCATTCGCCGCCTGTGCGGCGCCGGTCGTGTTCGGGTTCCTGCTGCCGGTGGCGATCCTCGGCCGCCTCGCGCTCGGGGATCCGGACGCGCGCTGGGATGCGCGCGTCCACACGCTCGTCGCGAACAGCACCCTCGCGGCCGGGGTCGCCGCGGGCCTCGCGGTCACGATCGCGGTGGTGATGGCCTACGCCGGCCGGCTCGCGCGCAGTCCGCTCGTCGCCGGCGCGAACCGGGTCGCGTCGCTCGGCTACGCCATTCCCGGCGCGGTGATCGCGGTCGGCATCATGGTGCCGCTCGGGAGGTTCGACAACGCGCTCGCGGCGTGGCTCCAGCGGGCCTTCGGCTGGGACGTGGGACTGCTCGTCACCGGCACCATCGCCGCGCTCGTGTTCGCCTACCTCGTGCGGTTCCTCGCGGTCGCGCTGCAGACCGTTGAGGCGGGGCTCGCAAAGGTGACCCCGAGCATGGACGATGCGGCGCGCAGCCTCGGCCTCGGGCCCGGCGCGACGCTGCGCCGGGTGCACGCGCCGCTGCTGCGCTCGAGCCTGCTCACCGCCGCGCTCCTCGTGTTCGTCGACACCATGAAGGAGCTTCCGGCGACTTTCGCGCTGCGGCCGTTCAACTTCGACACCCTGGCGGTGGCGGCCTACCACCTCACCAAGGACGAGCGGCTCGCGGAGGCCGCCGTGCCGGCGCTCCTGATCGTCGCCGTCGGCCTGCTCCCGCTCGTCCTCGTCTCCCGCCGCATCATGCGCGCGGCGGGGCGCGGCGACTAGCGATAGGCGACCCGGTCGAAGATCTTCTGCGCGCCCGGCTGGTTGCGGCCGAGCACCGCGACGTTCACGGCGTCCACCTTGATCTGGCCGAGCGCGGGCAGGGCGGGGTTGTCCACCCGCACCGCGGCGACGACCGGCCACTCGTTGTTGCCGTCGGCGAAGTAGCGCTGCGCGTCGTCGCTCGCCAGGTACTCGAGGAACTTGACCGCCGCGGCGCGGTGCGGCGCGTTCTTCAGCACGCCGGCGCCGGAGACGTTCACGTGCGTGCCCCAGGTGGACTGGTTCGGGAACACGATCCCGACCCGCTCCACGAGCGCCTTGTCCTCGGGCTTGCCCGAGCGCGCGAGGCGCGCCCAGTAGTAGGAGTTCACGAGCGCGAGCTCGCACTCGCCTGCCGCCACGGCCTTGATCTGGTCGGTGTCGCCGCCCTTCGGGTCGCGCGCGAGGTTGGCCTTGACGCCGCTCGCCCAGGCCTCGGCTTTCGCCTCCCCGAGGTGATCGATCATCGCGCCCATCAGCGACAGGTTGTAGACGTGCGCGCTCGAGCGGGTGCAGAGCTTGCCGCGCCAGCGCGGCTGCGCGAGGTCCTCGTAGGTCGCGACGTCGGCGGGCTTGACGCGCGCCTTGTCGTACGCGATCACGCGCGCGCGCAGCGAGAAGCCGAACCACTGACCGCCCGGCTCGCGGAAGCTCGCCGGAATGCGCGCGTCGAGCACCGCCGACTTGACCGGCTGGAACAGGCCGAGCTGCTCGGCGCGCCACAGCCGCCCGGCGTCCACCGTGATCAGCACGTCAGCCGGGCTCTTCGCGCCCTCGTTGCGGATGCGCTCGATGATCGCGTCGTCGGACGCTTCGATGCGATTGATCTTTATTCCGGTCTGCTTGGTGAAATTGCCGTACAGCGCCTCGTCGGTCTGGTAGTGCCGCGACGAATAGATGTTCAGGACGTTCTCGTCCGCGAGCGCGGGCGCGATCAGGACCGCGAGGATCCCTGCGGC
>JAGVSZ010000382.1 GCA_019137045.1 Betaproteobacteria bacterium | reverse complement strand
GTGCGACGGTCATCAGTCCGGGCGCAGCATCGGCAGGTCGAGCCCTTGCGCCCGGGCGCAGGCGATCGCCGCGTCGTAGCCCGCGTCCGCGTGGCGCATGACGCCGGTCGCGGGGTCGTTCCACAGCACGCGCTCGAGGCGGCGCGCGGCGGCCTCGGTGCCGTCGCAGACGATCACCACCCCGGCGTGCTGCGAGTAGCCCATGCCGACGCCGCCGCCGTGGTGGAAGGACACCCAGGTCGCGCCGCTCGCCGTGTTGAGGAGGGCGTTCAGGAGCGGCCAGTCGGACACGGCATCGGTGCCGTCGCGCATCGCCTCGGTCTCGCGGTTGGGGCTCGCGACCGAGCCCGCGTCGAGGTGGTCGCGGCCGATCACGATCGGCGCCTTGAGCTCGCCCGTGCGCACCATCTCGTTGAAGGCGAGACCCGCCTTGTGCCGTTCGCCGAGCCCGAGCCAGCAGATGCGTGCCGGCAGCCCCTGGAAGCGGATGCGGCTGCGGGCCATGTCGAGCCATTGCTGCAGCGGGCGGTCGTGCGGGAAGAGCGCGCGCACCTTCGCGTCGGTGCGATAGATGTCCTCCGGGTCGCCGGACAGCGCCACCCAGCGGAACGGCCCGCGCCCGACGCAGAACATCGGCCGGATGTACGCCGGCACGAACCCGGGGTAGGCGAAGGCGTCGCTCACGCCGACGCCCTTCGCCTCCTGGCGGATGTTGTTGCCGTAGTCGACGCACGGGATGCCCATCGCCTGGAAGCCGAGAATCGTGCGCACGTGGCGCCCGATCGACTCGCGCGCCGAGATCGCCACCTCCTCGGGGTCACGCCGCTGGAGGTCGAGCCACTTCTCCACCGACCAGCGCTCGGGCAGATAGCCGTGGGCCGGGTCGTGGGCGGAGGTCTGGTCGGTGACGAGCGCCGGCCGCGGCCCGCCGGCCCGCGCGCGCTTGAGGATCTCGGGGAGGATCTCGGCGGCGTTGCCGAGCAGGCCCACGGACACGGCGCGCCCCGCCGCGGCGGCCTGCTGCAGGACCGCCAGGGCCTGGTCGAGGGTGTTCGCGCGCTCGTCGAGATA
The DNA here is from genome assembly GCA_019137045.1 of Betaproteobacteria bacterium. GTDB lineage: Bacteria > Pseudomonadota > Gammaproteobacteria > Burkholderiales > SG8-39 > JAGVSZ01. The sequence goes on along the minus strand of JAGVSZ010000382.1, from coordinate 1,363 downwards.
CCCGGTCTTGAGGCGCATGTCGATGCGCGAGGCCTGGCACTCGATCGCGAGCAGCGAGGCGCCCGCCATTGTCGCCGCGAGCGGCTGCGCGCCGCCCATGCCCCCCAGGCCCGCGGTCAGGATCCACTTTCCCGACCAGTCGCCGCCGTAGTGCTGGCGCCCGGCCTCTGCGAAGGTCTCGAAGGTGCCCTGCACGATGCCCTGGCTGCCGATGTAGATCCACGAGCCGGCGGTCATCTGGCCGTACATCATCAGGCCCTTGCGGTCGAGCTCGTTGAAGTGCTCCCAGGTCGCCCAGTGCGGCACCAGATTGGAGTTGGCGATCAGCACCCGCGGCGCGTCCGCGTGCGTGCGGAACACGCCCACCGGCCGGCCGGACTGGACGAGCAGCGTCTGGTCGTCCTCCAGGCGGCGCAGCGTCGCGACGATGCGCTCGAACGCGTCCCAGTCGCGCGCCGCCTTGCCGATCCCGCCGTAGACGACGAGGTCCTCGGGACGCTCGGCGACCTCGGGGTCGAGGTTGTTCTGGAGCATCCGCAGGGGCGCCTCGGTGAGCCAGCTCCGGGCGCTCAGGGCCGTCCCGCGCGGCGCGCGGACCACTCGCTTGGTCATTGCCAGACCTTCCGCGCGGTCTCGAGCATGACGTCGAGCTTGCGCCACTGCTCGTCCTCGGTCAGCAGGTTGCCCGCGATGCCGGAGGCGAAGCCGCACTGCGGGCTGAGCGCGAGCTGGTCGAGCGGCACGAAGCGGGCCGCCTCGTCGATGCGGCGCGCGAGCTCGTCCGCGGTTTCGACCCGCCCGGTCTTCGTGGTGATCAGGCCGAGCACGACCACCTTCCCGCGCGGGACGAACCGCAGGGGCTCGAAGCCGCCCGCGCGCTCGGTGTCGTACTCGAGCAGGAGGCGGTCGAACGCGAGGCCGGTGAACAGCCGCTCGGCGATGGCGTCGTAGGTGCCCTCGCGATGCCACATGCTCGCGCGGTTGCCGCGGCAGATGTGGACGCCGAACGTGGTGCGCGCGCCGAGACCTGCGATCACCGCGTTGTCCGCCGCGATCGCGCGATCGAGGCGCCGCATCGGATCCTCGCCGCTCGCGCGCATGCGGGCGAGCGTGGGCGGGTCCACGTAGCCGGTGTAGCTCGGCTCGTCGAGCTGGACGTACTCGCAGCCGGCGTGCACGAGCTCGGCGACCATGTCCCGCTGGATCCGCACGACGTCCGCCAGGAACGCGTCGGCGTCGGGATAGATTGCCCGCGAGCGCTCGAGGTCGCACATCTGCGCGACGCGATCGGGCCCCATGAGCGTCACCTTGACCGGTCGGGTCGCGACGCCCCGCGCGAACCGGTACTCCTCGAGCGGGAAGC
>JAGVSZ010000069.1 GCA_019137045.1 Betaproteobacteria bacterium | reverse complement strand
CGCCGCCGCGCTCGCGCACGCCGCGGCCGGCTTCCGCGCGGAGCTGGCGCGGCTCGGCCCGGCGGCCCCGCGCGGCCGGGTGAAACGGCGCGCAAGCGCGAGCGAAGAGGTGAGTCGATGAACAACGTGGTCAAGTACGGTCTCCAGGCGCTCGCCTACGCGGCGTTCGCGGTCGTCATCGGGTACTTCTCGACCTTCCCGCGCTACCAGCACCTCGCGCCCGACGAGGCGCTGCTGCGGCTCTCGTTCAAGCACCCGGGCAAGCCGGTGGGCGAGTGTCGCGAGCGCACGGCCGAGGAGCTCGCCAAGCTGCCGCCGCACCTGCGCAACAAGATCGAGTGCCCGCGCGAGCGCTCGCCGGTGCGCGCGGTGGTGGAGCTCGATGGCAAGCCGCTCTACGACGAGGTCTTCCGCCCGGCCGGCCTGAAGCGCGACGGCGCCGCGGCGGGCTACCGGCGCCTCGCGATCCCCGCCGGGCGGCACACGCTGACGGTGGGCTTCAACGACGACGTGCGGGCGAAAGGCTTCACCTACGAGCGTTCCGCCACGGTGGACGTCAAGCCCGGCCAGGTCGTGCTGATCGACCTGGTCAGCGACAAGGGCGGGGTGGTGATCCGGTGAGACGCACGGCCAGCCTCGGCGGCGCCTCGCGCGCGGGGACGCAGTCGCTCCTGCGCGCGCTCGACGCGGTGCGCGCCGACTACGCGCTGCCGGTGCCGGCGGACGAGACGCGGCGCGCGATCGCGCTCGGCTGGCTCGGCCTCGCGCTCGCGGCGATCATCGCCGCCGGCGTGTTCTCGGTGCTGCTGGTCGCCGCGCGCACGCCGTTCCTCGCGCCGCTCTTTCCGGTCGCCGACTTCTTCCACGTCGCGCTGGTGGTGCACGTGGACCTCTCGGTCCTGGTCTGGTTCGTCGCCTGCGCGGGACTCGTCTGGACGCTGAATGGCGCCGCGCGCTTCGCCGGGCTCGGCTGGTTCGCGCTGGCGGCGGCCGCGGTGGGCACGCTGCTGATGTGCGCCGCGCCCTTCGTGGGGCGCGGGGCGCCGATCATGGCCAACTACATCCCGGTGCTCGACGACCCGGTGTTCGTCGCCGGGCTCGTGGTGTTCGGGTTCGGGTTCGGGGCGCTCACGCTGCGCGCGCTGGCCGCCCCGGGCGCGGTGAGCTTCGCGCTCGAGGGCGCCGACGCGCAGCGCTTCGGCCTCAATGCCGCCGCGGTCTCCGGCGCGGTCGCGCTGGGGGCGTTCGTGTGGTCGTGGCTCGCGGTGCCGGCCGAGCTGGGCGGCAAGACCTACTACGAGCTCGTGTGGTGGGGCGGCGGCCACGTGCTGCAGTTCACCTGGACGCTGCTCATGCTCGTGGCGTGGCTCTGGCTGGCGACGCTGTGCGGCGCGCGCGTGCCGCTCGGGCCGCGCGTCGCGACGCTCGTGTTCGCGATCGGGCTCGCGTCGGTGTTCGCGACGCCGGTGATCTACCTCGCGTGGGACGTCACCTCGAGCCAGCACCGCCAGCTGCTCACCTGGCTGATGCGCTTCGGCGGCGGGCTCGCGATCCTGCCGGTGGCGATCGCGCTCGTGCTCGCGCTCGCGCGCGCGCCGCGCGCGGCCGGCGCGGCGCGGCCGCTGCGGGCGGCGCTCATCGCGTCGATGACGCTCTTCGCCGTCGGCGGCGGCATCGGCTTCCTGATCCAGGGCAGCGACGTGCGCATTCCGGCGCACTACCACGGCTCGATCGTGGGCGTGACGCTCGCGCTCATGGGGCTCGCCTACGCGCTCGCGCCGCGCCTCGGGCTGGGCACGCCGTCGGAGCGGCTCGCCACCTTGCAGCCGCTCCTGTACGGCGGCGGCCAGCTCCTGCACATCGTCGGGCTCGTGTGGTCGGGCGGCTACGGCGTGCAGCGGAAGGTGGCCGGCGCCTCCCAGGTCCTGCGCAGCACGCAGGAGGTGATCGGGATGGGCGTGATGGGCCTCGGCGGGCTGATCGCGATCGCGGGCGGCATCCTCTTCGTCGTCGTGATGCTGAAGGCGTGCGCGGATCGGCCGCGATGAGCGCGACGACGGCGCCCGTTGCCGCGGGCGGCGGCCGCCTGCGCGGCGCGGCGCGGCTCACGTTCGCGCTGCTGGTCGTCGTCACGCTCGCGAGCGCGTTCCTGCGCCTGGCCGAGCCGGCGGGCGTCACCGGGCTCGCGATCGACGTCGCGCGCGGCGCGCATCGCGTGTCGGCGAGCGTTGCGCTCGTGCTCGCGGTCGGCGTGGCGATCTTCGGCTGGGAACGCTTCCGGCCGCTCGGGCCGTCCCGCGGGGTCGCGGCAGCGCTGGTCGCGCTCGGGGTCGCGCTCGCGTTCCTCGGGCGCTTCACGCCCTCGACGCACGCGTTCGTTGCGCTCGGCAACCCGCTCGGAGGGCTGGCGATGGTGGCCCTGGCGTGGTGGCTCTGC
>JAGVSZ010000096.1 GCA_019137045.1 Betaproteobacteria bacterium | reverse complement strand
ACCGGCGGCCGACCTCAGCGCCGAAGGGGCGCCGGCACCCGTCCTACGCACTGATGGCTTGCTGATCGGAGAGCTGTTGCCACACGCCCGTCCGATGCCTTTTCCCGTTCCGCAACCGTTCGGCGGTGGCACCGCGCCGATCTTCAATCCCTACGTGCAGAGCCACGTCGTGCTGGACGGCGGAGCCCCGGCGAGCGTGTTTGAGGCGCAGCGGACGGTGAAGCTGGGCGGCGGCTACGCGGGCGCAGGCAATGCGTGGGAGGCGTTCGCGCAGGGCGGTCTCACGTTCGCCGGCGGCGCAGCGAATGCCGCGCTGGCCGAGCGCTCGATCGACAGCTACTCGGACGGCGCGGGATCGGATACCCGGTTCGGGTACAACCGGACCACGGGTCAGCTCGGCGGCGCCTGGTTCCCGGACGCGCAGCGCAGCCTACGCGGCAACGTCGTCTACGACCGTATCGACGACCTCCTCATGCCGCTCGGCAGGCCGGTCGTGGAGAGCGGCATCCCGCTCATCGAAGGCGCAGGCGCCGACCCGCTGAAGACCGAGCGCACCGGCGTGCGGCTTGCCGTCGACGACGCGCGCGGGTTCGGCGCGCTGCGGCGCGTGCGCGTCGCCGGGGGCTGGGTCGGACTCGACCGTGCCGCCGACAACTACACCTTGCGCACCACCCCGGCCGCCAACCGGGTCCGCAACGCCCTCGACGCCACGATCTGGGACGCGACCGCGTTCGGCGATCTTGCGGTTGCAGGGGCGGACCTCCGCCTCGGAGCGGAAGTACGCAGCGACTCGCGCGACGGCCGGCGCCAGGGCGGGCCGGCAGTCAACAATCTCGACCAGACGACCGGATTCCAGGCGCCCGGGCCGGAGGCGACGACGTACGGCGCATTCGTCGAGGCGGCAGGGCGGCCCTGGGCCGGCGGTTCTCTCGCCGGCGCGCTGCGCTGGCAGTGGTGGGACGCGGAGATCACGCGTGCGGACGAAGCCTTCTCGTTGCCGGGATATTCCGGCACGCCCCGCAGCTTGTATGCGCTCTACTACGGGAACGGGCTCGACCTCTCACCGGACCGCAACGCGTGGAGTGGGCTCGTCGAGGCACGCCACCGGTTCAACACGGGCGGGCCTGAGGCCCGGGTGTCGGCCGCCCGGATCGCACGCTTCCCCGACCTGTTCGAATTCACGGTCGCGCTCCCGTCGTCGCCCGCCACCAACGTTCCGAGCGGAACCTCCAGTCGCCAGATCGGCAACCCCGGCCTCAACAACGAGATACACAACCGGATCGATGCCGGGCTGACGTGGACGGGCGCGGACTGGGTCGACTGGCGCCGGACGCGCGGCGCGAGCGGTGGCCCTGTCGCGACGCAGGCGTGGCGGCTCGCGCTGTCCGCGTCGTTCGACCGGATCGACGACTTCATCTCCCGTGACCGGGCGCGCGCGCAAGCCGGCGTGCTGCGCGCCGACAATGCCGCCATCTGGCGCAACGTCGACGCCGAAATCGCAGCCGCCGAGGCCGACCTCCAGTGGAACCTGACGCGCAAGCTCTCGCTGCGCGCAAACGTCTGGTGGAACTACGGCCAGAACACGTCCGACGACCGCCCGCTCTACGGCATGCGCCCGCTCGAGACCACGCTGATCGCCGACTGGCACGACCGACTCGCAGCGATCGGGACGTGGAACGCTGCCGCGCGGCTGCGGATGGTCGCGCGCCAGGACCGTGCCGATGACGATCCGGCCACCGGCAGCGGTTACGATCCGGCCGAGACGGCGGGCTTTACCGTCCTTGACCTCTTCGCCGGCGTGCAGTTCTCCGACCGTGTGGGCGCGCAGGTCGGCATCGACAACGTCTTCGACCGCGACTACGCGGAGCACGTCCCCTTCCGTACGACCGACGACACGAACCTCGGATTTGTCAACGCCCCGGGCCGATTCGCGTGGCTGCGCGTCGTCGTGAATTTCTGACCGACGGAGATCGTCATGTTCGACCGCAGACGCTTCCTCGCAACGCTTCCCGCGGCGGCGCTCGCCGCGACACCCGCCGGCCGCCTCGCCGCCGCGCCCGCGCCGCTCCCCGAGCTGGTCCTGCACGGGCCGCCGGCCGGGCCGTCCATCGTGGCCGCGCAGGCGGTGGAGTCGGGCGCGCTGCGCGCCATCGCAGAGCGCGTTTCATTCCGCGTGTGGCGCACGCCGGACGAGATCCGCGCGGGCTTCGCCTCGGGCAAGACCGCCGCTTCGATCGTGCCGACCTACGTCGCGGCGAATCTCTACAACCGCGGCGCCGGGGTGCGGCTCGTGAACACGATGACCGACGGGCTGCTCTACGTCTGTGCCACCGACCCGGCGCTCGACTCGCTCGCGAAACTCAAGGGCCGCAAGCTGGCAGTGCCGTTCCGCAACGACATGCCGGACCACGTGCTGGCCACGGTCGCGCGCGCGACGGGCGTGAGCCTCGAACGCGACCTCACGCTGGAGTACGCGGGCACGCCGCCCGAGGCCATGCAGCTCCTGCTCGCTGGCCGCGTCGACGCGGCGCTGCTCGCGGAGCCGGCGGCTACCGCAGCGGTCGTGCAGGGCACCCGGGCGGGCAAGCGCGTCGAGCGCGTCATCGACATGCAGAAGGCGTGGAGCGCCGCTACCGGCGGCGCGGCGTCGATCCCGCAGGCGGGCCTCGCCGTGTCGGCCGCGTTCGCGCAAAGCGCGGGCGCGGAGCGCATCACGGCGCTCAACGCCGCCCTCGCTGAAGCGTCCGCGTGGGTGAGGGCGAACCCGACGAGCGCGGGAAAGGTGGCTGCGTCTTATCTGGAGCTGCCTGCACCGGTGATCGAGCGCTCGATTCCGTTCAGCAACCTGATGGTTCGCTCCGCGCGGGCAGCGCGGCCGGCGCTCACCGCGCTGTTCAAGACGCTCCTCGCCCGCGATCCGGGCATCGTCGGCGGCAAGCTGCCCGACGACGGGTTCTTCGCGGCGTAGCCGGCGATGGGCGCGCTCGGCGCCGCGCTCGGCGCCCTCGGGCGCTATCTCTGGTCGGGCTGGGCCGGCGCGACCGGGCTCTTCTGCGTCGCCGCGGCGTGGCAGGCGGGCCACGAGGCGTACGGCACGTTCATCCTGCCCGCGCCGCTCGACACGCTGCGGGCGCTCGCCGGGCTCGCGGGGTCGCCGGCGTTCCACGCGGTCGCGCTCGATACCGCGCTGCGCGCCCTCGCCGGGTTCGCCGTCGCCGCCGGCTGCGGCAGCCTCCTCGGCGTGGTGGCCGGCTACTCGTTCTCGGCCATCCGGGTGCTGCAGCCGATCCTCACCCTGATCCTCGGCGTCCCGCCGATCGCGTGGATCGTGCTCGCGCTCATCTGGTTCGGGGCCTCGGGCGGCACCGTCGTGGCGACGATCGTGATCGCGGCGGTGCCGATCGCCTTCGCCGGGGCGGTCGAGGGCGTCGCCACGCGCGACCGCACGCTCGAGGCGATGGCGCAGGCGTTCGGCGCGGGCGCGCTGCGGCGCTTCCGCACCGTCGTCGTGCCGCACCTCGTCGCGCATCTCTTCCCGGCATGGACCACGACGCTCGGCACCGCGTTCAAGGTCGCGGTCATGGCGGAGCTGCTCGCGAACGCGGGCGGCGTCGGCGGCGCGCTCGCGCGCGCGCGCGCGAACCTCGACGTCGCCGAGGCGATGGCGTGGGTGGTGCTGGTGGTGGCGATGCTGCTCGCCGTCGAGTACGGCGTGCTGCATCCGGTGCGCGCGGCGCTCGAGCGCTGGCGCGACGCCGGGGTGCCGTGGGGAGTCAAGCGTTGAGGCTCGCGTTCAAAGCGGTCGGCCATTCGTTCCTCGGGCGCACCGTGCTCGACGGCGTGTCCTTCACGCTCGCGCCTGCCGAGACGGTCGCGATCGTCGGCCCTTCGGGCTGCGGCAAGTCCACGCTGCTCGGCATCGCCGCGGGGCTGATCGAGCCGCTGCGCGGACGCGTGCGCCGCGAGTACGCGCGGCACGCCGCCGTGTTCCAGGAGCCGCGGCTGCTGCCCTGGCGCACCGCGCGCGACAACATCGCCTACGGCCTGGAGCTGCGCGGCGCGGGGCGGCGCGAGCGCCACGAGGTCGCCGCGCGGCTGGCGCGGGCGGTGTCGCTCGCCGCCGAGGACCTCGACAAGTACCCGGTCGAGCTCTCGGGGGGCATGCGCCAGCGCGTCGCGTTCGCACGCGCGCTCGCGATCGACCCGGAGGTGGTGTACTTCGACGAGCCGTTCACCGCGCTCGACGTCGGGCTGCGGCGCACGCTCCAGGACCTGGTCGTGGACAGCGCGCGCGGGCGCGGCTTCGCGTCGCTCTTCGTCACCCACGACCTGCTCGAGGCGGTGCGGATCGCGCACCGCGTGCTGGTGCTCGCGCACCGCGGCGGGCGGATCGCCGGCGAGCGCGCCCCGCCGGGGCTGCCCGGCGGCCGCGACGAGCGCCTGGTGTGGGAGACGACCGAACGCTGGCGCACCGAAGATGCGCTGTTCGCGCACGTGTTCGACGCGGAGGAGCGCGATGAGCGCCGTGCCGCGTGAGGCCGTGGCCGGTGCGGCCGGCCGCTGGCGCACCATGACGCTCGAGGGCGTGCGCCTCTTCTTCCCGCTCGCCGCGGGCTACGCGCTCGTCATGCCGCTCGCCTGGGTGGCCGTGTTCGGCTTCCGGCTGCCGTTCGCGCATGCGATTCCGGTCACGCAGTGGCACGCCTACGAGATGGTGTTCGGCGTGTTCGGCGGCGCGCTGGCGGGGTTCCTCACCTCGGCGGTGCCCGAGTGGACCGACACCGTGCGGCGGAGCGGGCGCGCGCTGGTGCTGCTCGTGGCGGCGTGGCTGCCGGGGCGCGTGGTCGGGATGCTCGGGATCGACGCGCTCGTGCTGCCCGCGACGGCGACCGACGCCGCGTTTCTCGCGCTGCTGCTCTGGTACGCCGCCTCCCCGATGTTCCTGCGCCGCAGCGCGCGGCACGTCTCGCTCGTCTTCTGGACCGCCGTCCTGCTCGGCTCGGCCCTCACCTGCCGCGTCGCGTGGCTCGGATCCGACTGGGCGCTGAGCGGGCGCGCGCTCTACGCCGCGCTGTGCGCGTTCGCGATCCTGTTCGCGCTGGCGCTCGGGCGCGTGAACGCGGTGGTCGTCAACCTCGCGCTCGATCCGTCCGGGACGAACACCCATTACCGCCCCCATCCCGGCCGCCAGAACCTCGCCGCGGGGATGGTGGCGCTCCACCTCGCCGCGACGGTGCTGTTCCCGCAGTCGGCGGTGGGGGCCTGGCTCGCGCTCGCGGCCGCGGCCGCGTTCTTCGACCGGCTCGCCGAGTGGTTCGTCGGCCGGGCCGCGCTGCGCGCGGAAGTCCTCGCGCTCGCGGGCGCGAACACGCTCGCCGGCGTGGGCTTCGCCGCGATCGGCCTGGCCGGGCTCGGCGCGAGCATCCCGCTCGCGGCCGGCGTGCACCTGGTGAGCGTCGGCGCGCTCGGCCTGGCGGTGCTCGCCATCTTCAGCATCGCGGGCCTGCGGCACACCGGGCACGCGCTCGTCCTGCCCTGGCAGGCCAAGGGCGCATTCGCGCTGATCGTGCTCGCGGCCGCCGTGCGGACCGTGCCGGACCTCGCGGGCTGGGACGATCCGCACGGGCTGCGGTATCTGGGCGCCGCGATCGCGTGGACCGCGGCGTTCGCGGTGTGGCTGCACGGCTACCTGCCCATCGTGTGCGCGCCGCCGCGCGCGGACTCCGATCACTGCTAGCGGCGCGCGCGCCGCGCGGATGCGCTCGGCCGGTGGCCCGGTCGCAGCCCTGCCCCCGCCGCTGCGGGCGCGCGCGGTCCGCGCCGCTACGGCACGACGCGCAGGAGCGGACCCGTCGCCGCCGCGTAGAGCGCGAGGCCGACGCCGGCGAGCGCGAGGATCGAGACCGCGCGCGCGAAGTGCCCCGGGGCGGGCCGCTCGGCATCCGGCGCGCAGCGCCACAGCAACACCGCCCCCGCCATGCACAGCGCCGCGAGCAGGCCGAGGAGCGCGACCGGCAGCCACGGCGACACCGCACCCGCCCAGGCCATGACTCGTTCGCCTGCGGGCAGCGCGGCGCCCGCGGCGAGCGCCGCGGGAACGATCGTCAGCGCGAGGGGTTTCCAGGCGCGGCCGAGAAAGGTCCCGTGCGCCCCGTCGTCGGCGTCCGGATCCGTCGACGGCCACGAGCTGCGCGCGGCCGGCGGGGCGCGGCGCGCCGCGCGCGCGAGCGACCGGTCGTAGGCGGCGCGCTTTTCCGGGTCGACGAGCGTCGCGTGCGCCCGCCGCACGCGCTCGATGATGCGCTGGTCGGGGCGCTGCCCGGTGCGAACGAGGTCGCGGTACTGCGACTCGCGCCGTGTCAGCCCCGCATCGATCTCCGCCCGCGTGGCGTTGGGCGCTACGCCGAGGAGCTGATAGTGGGTGCGGGGCACGGACGCCGTCCTCCGGTGACGGTTAGCGGGCCTCCTTGGCCCACGAGTCGCGCAGCGTAACGGCGCGGTTGAACACCGGCGCCCCCGGCTTCGAGTCGCGCAGGTCGGCCACGAAATAGCCGTGGCGCTCGAACTGGAAGCGGTCCTCGGGGCGCGCGTCCCTGAGCGCGGGCTCGAGGTAGGCGCGGATCACCTGCTTCGCGTCCGGGTTGATGTCGTCGAGCCAGTCGTACTCCTCGGCCGCCTCGGCGGCGTGGGCCTTGCCCGAATCGTCCACCACCGCGGCGTGCGCCGCGTGCTTCGCCTGCGCGGCGGCCTCCACCTGCGCGCGTCCGCGCCTGGAGCCCGGGAACGGCACCGTGAAGAGCCGGTCGTAGAGCCGCACCTCGGCCTCGTACGCGTGCGCCACGCTCACCCAGTGGATGTTGCCCTTCACCTTGTATCGGTCGCTGCCCGCGGTGCCCGAGCGCGAGTCGGGCAGGTACTCGCAGCGCACCGCGGTCAGGTTGCCGGCGGCGTCCTCGTCGCAACCGGTGCACTTCACGACGTAGCCGTAGCGCAGCCGCACCAGGTTGCCGGGGAAGAGCCGGAAGTAGCCCTTGGGCGGCGCGGCCTGGAAATCCTCGCGCTCGATCCACAGCTCGCGGCCGAACGGGAGCCGGCGCGTCCCGAGCTCGGGCCGCTGCGGATGCACCGGCGCTTCCATCTCCTCGACCTGCCCGGCGGGATAGTTGTCGATCACGAGCCGGAGCGGATCGAGCACCGCGGTGGCGCGCGGCGCGCGCGCGTTCAGGTCCTCGCGCAGGCAGTCCTCGAGCACGGACATGTCGATCCACGAGGCCGCCTTGGACACGCCGATGCGCTCGGCGAAGAGCCGGATCGACTCGGGGGTGAAGCCGCGCCGCCGGAAGCCGGCGATCGTCGGCATGCGCGGATCGTCCCAGGCGTCGACGCGCCGCTCCGCCACCAGCTGGACCAGGTTGCGCTTCGACAGCCGGACGTAGGTGAGGTTGAGGCGCGCGAACTCGATCTGCTGCGGCAGCGGCCGGTTGAGCAGCCCCATCTCGCCCAGGCGCTCGTTCAGCCAGTTGTACAGCGGCCGGTGGTCCTCGAACTCGAGCGTGCAGATCGAGTGGGTGATGTTCTCGAGCGCGTCCGAGATCCCGTGCGCGTAGTCGTACATCGGGTAGATGCACCACCGGTCGCCGGTCCGGTGGTGTTGGGCGTGCCGGATGCGGTAGGCCACCGGGTCGCGCAGGTTGATGTTGGGCGAGCCCATGTCGATCTTCAGCCGCAGCACGCGCGCGCCGTCGGGGAACTCGCCGGCGCGCATGCGGCGGAACAGTTCGAGGCTCTCCGCCGCCGGGCGGTCGCGGTACGGGCTGTTCTCGCCCGCCTCGGTGAGCGTGCCGCGCAGCGCGCGGATCTCGTCGGCGGTGAGGTCGTCGACGTACGCGAGGCCGTGCGTGATGAACGCCTCGCCGAAGCGGTAGAGGAGATCGAAGTAGTCGGACGCGTAGTACAGGTGCGCGCCCCAGTCGAACCCGAGCCAGCGCACCGCCGCGAGGATCGAGTCGACGTACTCCTGCTCCTCCTTGGCCGGGTTGGTGTCGTCGAACCGCAGGTGGCACACTCCGCCGTAGTCGCGCGCGAGCCCGAAGTTGAGGCAGATCGACTTGGCGTGCCCGATGTGGAGGTAGCCGTTCGGTTCCGGCGGGAAGCGCGTGCGGATGCGCGCGGGATCGGGCGCCCCGGCGCGATGCGTGTCCGCGGGGCCCGGCCGGCCGCCCCAGCGGCGCGAGGCGTACTTCCCGCTCGCGAGGTCGCCCTCGACGATCGCGCGGATGAAGTTGCTCGCGGAGGGTGCGCCCGCGGTCTCGTCGTCGGCCCTGGCCATCGGGCGATTCTATCGCAGCGCACCACGCGTCCCCGCGCGGCGAATCTGCGCGCGGCGCGGCGCGACTCCCCGCCAGTTCGCTGTAGGCTTCGCAGCCGGGCCCATGCGGAGGAGACCCGGCCTCGCGCAGCCGCTCGACGCCACCCGGGGAGACGGGGACAACCATGACCACAGGGGTGCCGGCTCGTCGTTCCGGGGCCCGCCGGGAGCAGGGCGGTTCGTCGCGCCCGGACTGCGGCGCGTGGCGACGTTGAGCCCGGCGCGACGAACGTGGGACCCGTGAGCGAGCGATCCCCCGCGTTCACCCGCCGCGGCGTCGTGGAGGGCTTCTTCGGCCCGCCGTGGAGCATGGCGGCGCGCCGGCGGCTCTTCGCCTTCGGCGCCGCGCGCGGGATGAACACCTATCTCTACGCGCCCAAGGACGACCCGTACCACCGCGCGCGCTGGACCGAGCCCTATCCGCGCGCGGCGTGGCGCGCCCTCGCCGGACTCATCGCGGACGCGCGCCGCCATCGCATCGACTTCGTGTACGGCTTTCACCCGGGCGCCGGCCTGCGCTTCGCCGACGCGGCGCCGGTCCAGACGCTGCTCGCGAAGGCGGCGCGCTTCCACGACGCCGGCGTCCGTACGTTCGCGGTGCTCTTCGACGACATCCCGTCGCGCCTGGAGCACCCCGCCGACCGCCGCCGTTTCGGGAACAGCCTGGCGCGTGCGCAGGGGGCCTGGCTCGCGGCGATCCACGCGCGCCAGCCCAGCGCCTGGCGCGACGTCGAGTGGTGGCTCTGCCCCTCGTACTACTCGCCCGACCCGCGGCTCGCGCGCGCGTTCGGCGCGTTCGAACCGGAGTTCCTCGAGACGCTCGCCGCAGCGCTGCCGCAGGAGGTGGCGTGCCTCTGGACCGGACCGGCGATCGTGCCGGAGCGCATCACGCTCGGGCACGTGCGCGCGGTGGCGGCGCGGCTCCGGCACCGCCTGATTCTCTGGGACAACTACCCGGTGAACGACCTCGCGATGCGGGACGAGCTGCACATCGGCCCGCTCGCCGGGCGCGACCCGCGCCTCCCGCGCGCGGTGCACGGCTACCTCAACAACCCGCTGCTCCAGCCGGAGCTTGGTCTCTTGCCGCTCGCCACCTGCTTCGACTACGCGGCCGCTGCGGCGGCGTACCGCCCGGAAGCGAGCTGGGCCGCCGCCGTGACCGCGCGGTTCGGCGCGCGCGCGCTGCCGCACTGGCGCGCGATCCGCGCTTTCGACGAGGCGCGCCGGCGCGCGCAGAAGGCGCAGCGGCCCGTCCGGCTGTCCGCGCAGGCGAGGGCGCGCATCCGCGCCGCAGGCCGCTACCTGGCGCGGCACCGGGACGAGCGCTGGGCGCGCGAGATCGCCCCCTGGCGTGCGGCGATGCGGGCGGCCTAGGCCGCGCGCGGTATGATCCTCCCGCCCGCCGTCGCGACCCCGTCATGGAGCTCCGCCAGATCCGCTACGCCCTCGCCGTCGCGCGCGAACGCAGCTTCACGCGCGCCGCGCAGCGGCTGCACGTCTCGCAGTCGGCGGTGAGCGAGCAGGTCGCCAAGCTCGAGGAGGAGATCGGCTTCGAGATCTTCGCGCGCGTCGGCCACTCGATCGAGCTCACCGACGCCGGCCGCGCGTTCCTCGCCGAGGCCGAGCGCGTCTCGGGCGAGTTCCAGGGCCTCGCGCGCACCGCCGAGCGGCTGCGCGGGCGGCGCGTCGAGTCGCTCGCGCTCGGCATGGGCTCGGGGCTCGCGCAGGTGTTCGTCCCGCGGCTCTTCCCGCGCCTGAGCGAGCGCGCGCCGGGGCTGCGGCTCGACGTCCTCACCGCGCCGACCAAGAGCATCTTCCGCGACCTGGACGAGGGCCGCATCGATCTCGGCATCGCGATCGAGTCGGCGCCGGAGCGGGTGCCCGCGGGGCTCGCCTCGGAGCGCCTGCTCGAGCTCGACCTCGGGCTGGTCGTGCACCCCGCGCATCGCCTCGCGCGCGCGGCCCGTACCGCGGCGCTCGGCGCGCTCGCTGCGGAGCCGATCGTGATGAGCGAGCTGACCGTGGGCTACGGCGAGGTGGTGATGTCGCTCTTCGCCGACCTCGGCCTGCACCCGAACATCCTCGCGGTCGCGGACAACATCGAGACGATGAAGACCATCATCCGCCAGGGCCGCGGCTGCGCGATCATGCCCACGGCGGCGGCGGCCGAGGAGGCCGAGCGCGGCGCGCTGCGGGTGCTGCCGCTGGAGCCGGCGCGCAAGGTCGCGCTCGCGCTGTGCCGCCGGCGCACGCCCGA
>JAGVSZ010000422.1 GCA_019137045.1 Betaproteobacteria bacterium | reverse complement strand
GGCCGGCGCAGAGGAAGACGTCGGACAGGTCGGGATAGTGCGGCGCGCCGGCCGGCAGCGGGACGGCGAGCCAGAGCATCGCGCCGTCGATGGCGACCGCGAGGTGCAGCGCGAAACCGCCGTCGCGCTCGCGCTCGTCCGCCCCCCACAGGGCGATCAGGCGCCCCGCGCGCGCCGCGACCCCGAGGCAGGCGTCGCGCAGCCGCGCCGCCTCGATGCGCGCGTGCCACGCCGGCACCGCCGCGCCGAGCGGCGCGAGCTCGAGGCCCAGCCCGTCGAACGGCGTCGCGGTCTCCTGCGGCACTGCGGTCATCCGATCAGCCGCGCGGCTTCCCGGTACCAGCTCGCGAGGTACGGCGGCACGTACAGGCCGAGCAGGAGCGCGAGGCCGAGGTGCACGAACACCGGGATGAGCGCGGGCCGGTGCGGCAGGGGCTTCGCGGTCGTGTCGCCGAACACCATCGGCTGCACCCTCCGGAACACCGCCGCGAACGCCACCCCGAGCGCGACGAGCAGGATCGGGGTGGCCCACGGCTGCTGGCGCATGGCGCTGGTGAGGATGAGGAACTCGCTCGCGAACACGCCGAACGGCGGCACGCCGAGGATCGCCACCGTGCCGAGCATCAGCCCCCACCCGACCGTCGGGCTGACGCGGACGAGGCCGCGGATGTCGTCCATCACCTGCGTCCCGGTCTTCTGCGCGGCGTGCCCGACGGCAAAGAAGATGGCGCTCTTGGTCAGCGAATGGACCGTCATGTGCAGCAGGCCGGCGAAGCTCGCGATCGGGCCGCCCATGCCGAAGGCGAAGGTCACGAGCCCCATGTGCTCGATCGACGAGTACGCGAACATGCGCTTGATGTCGCGCTGGCGCGAGAGGAAGAACGCCCCCACGACCACCGAGACCAGGCCGAAGCCCATCAGCAGGCGCGCGGCGAAGGCGGGCCCGAGCGCGCCGTCGGCGAGCACCTTGCAGCGCACCAGCGCGTAGAGCGCCACGTTGAGCAGCAGCCCGGAGAGCACCGCCGACACCGGCGTGGGGCCTTCCGCGTGCGCGTCGGGCAGCCAGTTGTGGAGCGGGACGAGGCCCACCTTGGTGCCGTAGCCGACCAGCAGGAACACGAACGCGATCGACAGCACCGTCGGCTCGAGCTGCGAGCGCACCCCGACGAGGTGCGTCCAGAGCAGCGCGTCGATGCCGCTGCCGAGCAGGCGCTGCGAGGCCATGTAGAGCAGGATGGTGCCGAAGAGCGCCTGCGCGATGCCGACGCCGCACAGGATGAAGTACTTCCACGCCGCCTCGAGGCTCGCCGGGGTGCGGTACAGGCTGACCAGGAGCACCGTGGTCAGCGTCGCGGCCTCGGTGGCGACCCACAGCAGGCCGAGGTTGTTGGTGAGCAGCACCAGCAGCATCGTGAACACGAACAGCTGGTACATGCTGTGGTAGAGGCGCAGCCGCGCGCGCGTGAGCCTGCCGTGCTCCTCCTCGATGCGCATGTACGGCCGCGAGAACATCGCAGTCGTCATCGACACGAAGGCGGTGAGCGCGACCAGGAACACGTTCAGCGAGTCGACGAAGAACTGCTCGCCGAAGGCGAACAGCGGGCCGTCGCGCACGACGCGCGCGGTCAGCGCCCCGGCCGCGACGAAGGTGCCGACCGAGAGCGCGACGTTGAGGTCGGCGGCCCGGCGCAGGTGCCCGGACGCGGCCAGGAGCACCCCGCCGGCGAGCGGTATGCCGAGGACGGCGGCGATCTCCCAGTTCACTCGTATCCCTTCCCGCAGCCCGGTTCGCGCCTCATTCTTCCCTGAGCTTCTCGAGGTGGCGGATGTCGAGCGAGTCGAAGCGCTCGCGGATCTGGAAGAAGAACACGCCGAGGATCACCACCCCGACCAGCACGTCGAGCGCGATGCCGAGCTCGACCACCATCGGCATGCCGTAGGTGGCCGCGGTGGCGGCGAAGAACAGCGCGTTCTCCATGGCGAGGAACCCGATCACCTGCGGCACCGCCTTGGAGCGCGTGATCATCATCAGGAAGGCGAGCAGCACCGCCGCGAGCGCGATGCCGAGCGTGCCCTTGGTGATCGTCCCCGCGAGCGCGGACACCGGCTGCGCGACGTTGAAGGCGAGGATCACGAGCAGCAGGCCGACGAGCATCGTGGTCGGGATGTTGATCAGCGTCTCCACGTCCCACTTCACGTCCAGCCGCCGGATGAGGCGGTGCAGGATCCAGGGCAGCAGCAGCACCTTGAGCGCGAGCGTGATGCCGGCGGACCACCAGAGGTGCGCCTGGCCGGTGGCGTAGGCGACGAACGCGGTCGAGAGCGTCAGCACCAGGCCCTGCGCGGCGAACAGATCGATGAGCGACAGGATGCGCCGCTGCGCCAGCATCGCGAACGAGAGCAGCAGCAGCACCGCCGCGAGCAGGTTGATGATCTGCCCGGTCAG